>DAOURK010000148.1 GCA_030625085.1 Pseudomonadota bacterium | reverse complement strand
TCCATTTTTCTTCAGGCGCTCATTGCCTCAATTATGGTACTTACTTTGGCCTTTGATACTTTGCTCATCTATATCGGCTTTACCCTTTCCCTATTTTCGATGCTGACGGTGGTGGGTCTGGTAGTCCTCAGAATAAAAAATCCTTCAGTAAAAAGAGAATACCGTACCTTTGGATATCCTTTTACTCCAATTCTTTTTATTTTGGGGAATCTATGGATCATTTATTACTCAATTAGAAGCAGATTTATTGTCTCTCTTTATGGTTTAGGCACTATCGGCCTTGGTTATATAATTTATTTATATTTTCGTTTTTCAGTTGCTTTAGACGTGAAAGGGGGTGCTTTTCCTTTATAATCTTGCCATCACTGCCCACACTAAAAACCTGTGATGGGTTTTTTATCCTCTGCTTTAGCCGGCCTAACCGGACGGGCCGCATTTTTTATGATGAATGCGGCCCAAATAAATAAGGGGAAGTCGTTAACGCCCCTCAAAATGACACTGTAGAATTCGTTAAGTTAATGGCATTGACCTTTAAACTCAGTATAGAAACATATAAAAAATAAGAAGGAGATAAAGATGAAATATGGTAAGGGGCTAGTTAGGCGCTTTTGGTTACTGATATTCTTATTCTTAATTGTGGGGGCTTATACTTCGATGGCTTATGCCCACGACATGTGGCTGAATATGGATCACCATTACCGGGAAGTAGGGGCTACAGCCAAGATTTATTTGGCCTTCGGCCACAGCTATCCCTTTTCCGATTTCGGCGATCCGGCTAGGATGAAAAGTTTCTATTATCTTGACCCCCAGGGAATGAAACATTCTATAAAGGCTCAAAAGGATATTCCGGGAACAAAAATCAGGATTGACCAAAAGGGAACTTATCTGGCCGCAGTGGAAATGGACCCGATATTTAAATGCGTAACCCCTGAGGGGCATAAATTTAAGAGCAAAAAAGAGGCGGTTGATTGCATCAAATGTACCTTTAATCAAAAATTTGCCAAAACAATCTTTTATGGGGATAAGCCTGGCGGAGATGCCTATCGAAAGGTGCTGGGGCATTCTTTGGAGATGACACCTCAGAAAGATCCCGGTTTAATAAGACCGGGCGATTATCTTACAATCAAAGCCTTATTTCAAGGCAAACCGCTAAAAAGCGTATATTTATATGCCACTTATCTTGGTTTTTCTACTGAAGGCGACTTCGCCTTTACCGCCAAAACCGATGGTCAGGGAATAGCCAAAATCAAGATATTAAAGCCCGGAATATGGTATATCTATCTTCCCCATATAACACCTCACCAGGAAAAAGAAGAATGCGATAAGGATAAATATGCCGCTATTTTGACCTTTGAGGTTAGGTAAGACTTTTTTTAGATTTAAGCATAATGAAGGAGAAAATTGGTTATGAAAAGGTTTAAAGTGATCTTTACTATTTTGTCGGCAATACTTATCCTGGCCGTTCCTCAGCTATGTAAAGCAGTGGCAGGGCATAAGAAAGAAGCGGGGAAAGAAGAAGAAAAAATCATCAAACTGAAGGAGATACAAGTAACCGCTCCCAAATCAGAAGGAGACATTGTAGTTACTCCTTCTGTTACTAAAATAAATATCGAAGAGTATAAGATACCCGGTACTCCACAAAATATCACTGATATTTTAAAAGACCGGGCTATCATAGATTTTCGTGGAGAAAGTGATCTGACTCCGTCTAATGATACCATCCAGATGAGAGGTTTTGGGGGACGGCGCTTCATTACCGCTATAGATGATTTAACCATAGAAAAGTCAGGGTTTGGCTACAGCAATCATGCGGTGGATTATGCGCTTTTGTCCCTGGGGCAAATAGAAAGGATAGAGATAATTCCCGGCCCTCACTCCGCCTTGCATCCAGGGCAGAGCATAGGGGGTGTGCTCAATATAATTACCAAAAAACCAAAAAGGTATCCCACCTTAAAGCCCGACTTTAAGGTAAAAAACAGCTATAGATCTTATAACACACAGAATCATAGCCTTGATATGGATGGCGGGGCTGACTCATTTATCTATGGTCTTGGTTTTCATAATTATCACACCAATGGATTCCTCAGGCACAATGAGACGGATATAAACACCTTTTACAGCAGACTGGGGTGGCTTCTTCCCTCTGATGGATATATCAGTTTATCAGGAACATATACAAATCAGGATCGTGAGCTTACCGTAAATAATGATCCGAATGGAAGTAACTATAATCATGATGATCCGGATGTAACAGTAGCCGGGTATGACCCATGGCAGGACCCTGAATTGGATAAAGAAGCCTATCATTGGCGATTAAACTACAAACAGCCTTCTTCTATTGGCCTTTGGAGTCTCGGGGCCTATTACAATAAAGAAAATGTTGATCAATTTAATTGGGAAGGAGACCCTAATCAAGCTTACCGTGGATTTCATTCCAGGGATGTAGTATGGGGGCAGGTAGGTGGAAAAATCCAGGATGAGATAGAATTTTCTAAAAATCACCTCTCAACAGTAGGTTTTGATATGGTCGTAGCCCATTCCGAGAGACTCAATGTAAGTCGTCATAAGCGGCTTGACAGAAGGGCCGGATACTTCCAACACAAATGGTTGATCATTCCAAGGCTTACTCTGGTTGGCGGTCTGCGGTACGAAGATGTTAACACCTGGATTCACAACCGAATTACCGACCGAAATACTGGGGAAATAACCGGATACTATAACAATGCCAAAAAGCAGGATTATATTGATAGACATTTTAGTGAATTTGTGCCGAAATCCTTTCTTACTTATGCACTTGATGATGTCTCAGAAATGCTAAAAGAAACCTCTTTGTCCCTTGGCCTTAGTAAAATTTGGCATGCACCAACCAGTGGTATGGATATGCACGGAAATGGTCTCCCCGGGTTTTATGTGGAACCGGAACACGGCATGGCCTACGATCTTATCCTTACCAAAAGATTCCAAAAAGACATTGACTTAAAGGTAAGTTACGCTTTTTACGAGATCAAAGACTATATAGCCTATAATAACAGGAAATATGCCGAGTATATTCCAAGCAAAACCAACCCGGTCCCTCCGGGTCTTGAATATAAGGATGCCAGGATCAATCTTGAGAAGGTTCACAGACATGGAGTGGAATTTGATCTAAACGGATACATCTTAGATGATTTATCATTCTATCTCAGCTATGCCTTCCAGGAATTCAAGAACAAGGGCTCAGAATTGGTTGCGAAGGAAGAGCTCGATGACCGTGCCAAGCATCGGGTAAACGCCGGCCTTGGGTATAAACTTTTCGATAAAACCTTGCTGATGCTTGATTATAAACACCAAAGCAAGCAGGTTGCCTATAATTCCGAAGAAGTGGCCCCGGATGAATGGGACTTTTACACTGTCCCCATGGATGCCTATCATGTATTTGATTTGGCCATAGAACAGAACATCTTTAAAGAATATGGATTTTTAAAAAAGGGGGTTTTGAAGCTTTATGTGAATAATCTTTTTAATGAAGAATATCAAAATAGCAACGGCTACCCCATGACCGATCGCAATTTTGGGGGTGAAATCAGTTTTAAATTCTAAGGCAGGCTACTTTTTAAGCTCCCAGCGTCTTTGAATAGCGGGAGGATTGTGTGCAAATGAAAAGGAGGTATTGGTGATGAAGGTTAACAGATTAATTTATTGCTTAATGGTGATAGTTTCTTATGTTTGTTTTTCAGCAATTTTTGGGTGTTCAACAGTGCCTATTCAGGGAAAGGCAATTGAAAGAGAAAAAGCAAAATTATATGTTGTAGGGATAGGGCCGGGTGCAGCCGATCTGATAACCTTACGGGCCATAGATCAGATAAAGAGGGCCGACGTTGTCATCTGTGGTGAAGCAACCGGCCAAAAATTCGGCAAATACCTTAAAGGAAAAAAGAGGTTAGACCTTCCGGAATTTCCCTATTGGCAATGCCTTGAAAAAAAATGCTGGGACCCGTCAGATAAAGATAAAGAGCGATGCAGGGAACTTCTCCTTAAAAGAAGAGAAAGAGCAAACCTGATTAGAAAATATATCAAGGAGGGCAAGACAGTTGCTTTGTTAGAAGGTGGAGATCCCTGCCTTTTTGGGTGCCTCAGGTGGATTAAACAAGAGTTTGGTGATGAGGAGTTTGAGGTGGTTCCGGGAATCAGTTCTTTTAATGTAGCAAACGCTTTATTGAAAAGAGAAGTGGTCGATGCTTATGTGGCTGATTGGCAAACAAGATCAGTACTTATAACTACCCCGGCGCGTCAAGGTGACAGAAGAGAATCTATTGAGAATTTGGCGAGGCACCGTGCAACTATGGTCTTCTTCATGTCTCGGGAATTTGAGGAGAAGGTGCTTCCTCAGTTAAAAAAGTACTATCCCCTGAACACTCCGGTAGCTATAGTTTACAAGGCAGGTAATCCAGGTGAGGAACAAGTTATTAAAGGCACTTTAGAGTCTTTTCCTTTTCAGCCGAAGGAGCAGAAATGGTTGCGTTTAATATATGTAGGTGAATTTCTAAAGGACGCCTCTATAAAAAACTAAGATTATAAATTTATTTCTTCATGAAACAAATCGAAACGAACTACGTCTACTAATTGTTGAACTGTTGGAAACAGCTGCGATGGTAACGTAGATGGGTCCAAAAAAATATGCAGCAGCATCCTTTACGTCCACAGCAGAGAATATCAGGCATATCTCTCGGTGTTTTTTTTTATAGTTGGCTTGATGTAATGACATCAATTATCATGATAAATCTTGGTTGGGATTATCGGGACTATAAAGGGCAAAATTTTTTTATTGGGATTAAGATAGAGAAGCGATAGTATCTTGATAATTCCAAGGCGTCCATAGTTGAGGATTTTTGGAAAGCTGATTCTTATATTTTTGTAAGGCAGTAAGGTAATCTAAGGGATTGACCTTGGCTAAACGGCAGGTATGGATCAGGCTCATGAATAAATCCCCGACTTTTGCACCATGCATTGTCTTAAAAAAAAGAGCATTTTTACGATGCAGGATAACCTGTCCGGCAGGCATTACGTAGACCACGTCATTGACGGCTATGAATTTTTCATCAAAGTCGGCTTTACGCCAGTGCACAGAATTAGTTGTCCCCTCACCTGGGAGCCGTTTGCCGGATTTGATGTAAAAGAGGCCAGGGAAAATAAGCGGCTTCTTGGTCTGGTAAGGGATTTACTTATCATGGAAAAAGAACCATAAACCGAAGGTGTGCCTCAACTATTGAGCCCATCACCTTATCAACTTAACAATGCATTAAGGAGAGAAAAATGCTTTTAGAATGGGAATTTTCAGCTAAAGAGAGAGCCTATCTGGAGAAGCTAGATATCCCTGAAGATCTTGTCCATAAGGCCTAAGCTGAAGGGCTGAGTTACAAGACGGCACCAGCGTCATTAACCCAAATTTCGTATTGTGTCATTAACAATACTTCTGAAGCTTTGGTTGGTCAAAAATTAGAAATTCTGGCAAGGCGAAAGCCGAGGCTGCTGTTGCGCTCGTCCGGCCTACTGAGGGACCGGTAGGCTGAGCGGCAAATATGGGCACTGTTATTCCAGCCGCCGCCGCGGCACACCCGGTGTGAGCCCGATAATGGCCCTTTAGGGTCAGTAACTGAGTCCGAAGGATAATTCCCATACCAGTCCTGACACCACTCACTGGCATTGCCGTGCATGTCATAAAGCCCCCAGGCATTAGGTGGAAAATTTCTTACAGGGATAATTTCCCCTCTGTATTTCCCCGTAGCACAACCAGATAACTGCAAATTGCCCCTATAGTTGGCCTGATCAGTGGAAAGGCATTCCCCAAAGAAAAAAGGGGTGTCTGTTCCAGCCCGGCAAGCATACTCCCACTCAGCCTCAGATGGCAAACGATAGGCATCAATTTTTTCCTTTTGATTAAGTTTTTTAATAAATTCCTGACAATCTTCCCAGGATACCTTTGCTACAGCGCAATTATCCCCACAGTTTTTAAAGCGTGCTGAATTGTTCCCCATGATAGTGCACCACTGCCCCTGCGTTATCTCAGTTATGCCTAAATAGAATCCCTTTGCAATTGTTACCTTGTGCTGAAGCTCATCACTTTGTCTCCATTTCGCCGAAACCGGGCTCCCCATAATAAAGGTGCCGGGTAGGATATAGACCATTTTGTAACCAATCGAAGGAATCTCGATAATCTTGTTTGTATTACCACCTAATATTGATTGGGTGAAAATTAATGCTAAGAGAAAAAAAATGGCTATAGCAAATATAAAGATAGACGATAGTGGCGATAATATTGTACTTTTCCTAATCATAATTACGACAGATTCTCTTTATTCTCAAGTGATTGAGTAATTGCGAGCTTATAGATTTTCAAAAAAATAACTAGACTATTGAAGATATTTGATCTAAAATTATAAATCATAAAATGTATTTTTTAAATGTATATTTTATAAGAAGATACGAATAACGAGAAAAAAAATAATCTATATTACCGAACTTGACATGAAACGATTGGAGCAGTTAGTCAAATTTGCCTCCAAGTCTAATAATCGGAAAAAAGAATATCTTAGGTTAACCAGCTTCATTTTTGACAAAAAGTCAAAAAGCAATCAACACATTGATCATCACATTTTTTTTGTGCCTGACATGAAGAAAGATCAATTCGCTCATCCCTCGTATCTGATCTGGCTTTCTTTTCATTCGCACTTTCCGATGATCCATCCATATTTAGAGCCTCTAAAAATTCATACATTTTGTTAAGATTTTCGCACATTTTAAAAAACTCCAATCTGGGGATGCAATGGTTCAACACCTTACATGCAAATTCTTAGAGGGCGATAACCCGCCCTCTAAGGCCGGGGCTTCAAAGGTAATTTCTTAACCTTTGAATTAACTTGCCACGTTCTTGTTTGGAAGGAATTTAAATTCCTTATGGCGGCGGCGTGCTGGAGTGTATAATATTATTATGAGAAAAAATGAACATGCCTTAATTTAAATGCTAAACAAATACCTAGCCCTTACAGATGATCTTTGCTGTTTCAATCTCTTTTATAGCAAAGATTATGCCATACCTGCTTCAGAAATACATGAATGGTTTATCTTATTGAAATTAATAGAAAAGCTAAACCATCGACATGACCTTGGAGGTTGATAGGTTCAAGGGACTTTGGTGCCTGATCACCATTTGCAGGAAGTGAATTTTCACAGCCAAAGAGGTAATTCATTGATTTTTTTGGTAATTATTAAGATTCTGAGATTTTGATTACCAAAAGGTGGGGTTGCTGCTAATTCAACAATAATTGCTGTATTATCAGCAGTTATAGTCAGGTCCCACAATTTCAATGCCAGGTGATTCAAGATGGTATTTTTTTATTCTATGGCGAAGGGTATTTCGGCTGATATTAAGCATTTTGGCGGTCTTTACCTGGTTGGAGTTGCATTCCCTCAAGGCCCGCGATATAAAAAGTTTTTCAACCAACTCAAGAATATTCACCTGCCCTCTTCTCCTTTGCTGGGAAAATCGCAAAAGACTAGGGAAAATAGTATCCAATTTACCCTCCAGATTGCGTATAAGCTGCTCATAATCGTGCAGTGACGCCCCCTGACTTATCCTATCAACAAAGGCGGCAGGCCCTTTAGAGGAATTTTCCCGATCCGGTTCAAGATCAATGTGATCATCGAGAATGACATTGCCTGTATTCAAAAGCACGGCCCGCCTAATGCAATTTTCCAGTTGCCGGACATTACCAGGCCACTGATATGATGTGAGCTTATGAATGGCGGTCTTATCCACATATTGCATGGATTTACCATATTCCTCTTTGAACCGGGCCAGAAAATAGTCTGCCAGGGCCGGGATATCCTCAAGCCTATCTTTAAGCGGGGGAAGGTGCAGGGAAATAATCTTTAATCTCCAATAAAGGTCCTCCCTGAATCTAGCTTCTGAAACCTCCTTTTTTAGATTTTTATTGGTAGCGGCAATAATCCTTATATCAACCTTTATGGTTTCATCACCGCCAAGTCGCTCAATCTCCCCCTCCTGGAGTACTCGCAGCACTTTGGCCTGAGTAAAAAGGGACATGTCGCCAATTTCATCAAAAAAGAGGGTCCCTCCGTGGCACCGCTCGAATTTGCCAAGATGGGTATGTTCTGCGCCAGTAAAAGCGCCTCGCTCATAGCCAAACAACTCGCTTTCAAAAAGCGTATCCGGAATGGCCGGACAATTGACTGTAAGAAAGGGCTTATTTTTTCTTAAGCTGTGATGATAAATGGCCCTTGCCGCCAACTCTTTTCCCGTACCGGTCTCGCCGGTGATGAGGACAGTAACGTCCTTTGGCGCTATTTGGCCGATGAGTTTATACACCTCTTGCATCTTCCTGTGGTTGCCGACGATTTTGACTATTCCCTTCGATGAAAAACAGGCTTTATTGACTTCATCAGGGAAACTAATCACCTCCTTCATACGTCGATTGACTTGAAGCGCGTCAGTGGCGATTTGGCTCAATTGTTTCCTGTCGAAGGGTTTAAGCATATAATCGTAAGCCCCGTGCTTCATAGCCTCAATAGCGGTTTCCATGGTGCCAAAGGCTGTCATAATAACAATAGGGGTTTTAATCTGTAATTTCTTGATTTCTTTAAGCGTGTCAAGTCCATTTAAGCCAGGCATTTTATAGTCAATCAAAATTAAATCGAATTGTTCCTTGGCTAAGCTATTAAGAGCAGATGAACCATCAGCGCAAGCGCTTACCTGAAAACCCATTTTTGAGAAAAATCGTCTCAAAAAATGAATTAAAGCCTCTTCGTTGTCAACTATGAGTATTTTTTCCATATTATCTCAGATCACCAGAGTCGTTTGTATTTGCCAAGGTGGCAGAAAAATAGAGAAAGTAGTTCCTTTCCCAATAATACTCTTAACCTTTATGTCACCATTATGCATCTGGATGGTGTTATAAACTATGGACAATCCGAGCCCCGTGCCGGCAGCCTTGCTCGTAAAAAAGGGCTCAAAAAGTTGTGACATATTTTCACTATCTATTCCCTGCCCCGTATCTGAGATGTCAATTTGAAGATATATACCTGACACACCCTCCACTTCACCTTGATCTGAGGCAGCCGTAATTGTTAATTTACCACTATTGTTCATGGCCTCTAAGGCATTGATCATCAAATTGAGCAGGGCTTCCCCAAGCTGGTTTTTATCACCCTCCAGGGCTGGTAAATCCTTATCTATGCTTACCTCAACGCTAACTTTTTGCTGATTTGCTTTGGGCCGTATAATAAGGAGGGTCTCCTCAATAAGCTGGTTGACTCCTATAATGGAAAGGTGGGGCTTCTTAGGCTTGGCCAAGCCAAGGAATCGACTTACCGTGGCCTCTATGCGCCTTACTTGGTTCAGGGCTATTTTGAGGTCTTCTTCGTATTCATCTGAAAATTCAGCCTCACTTTGATAAGATTCCAAGAATAGTTTAAGCGAGGTAAGAGGGGTCCGGATTTCATGGGTTACCCCGGCAGCCAATTGCCCCACGGCGGCAAGCTGTGAAGCGCGGGTTGCGGCCAGATGGGTTCTTTGCAACTGCTCACCCGTCTCCTTTAATTCAGCCTCAGTAAGGTCCACCTTCTGCTCCAGGTGATGCTGCCGTGCATGAAGTTGTTTGGCCATATCCTCAAAGGCCCGGTAGAGTACTCCTATTTCATCTTTTCGGTTTGTCTTGACTTTGGCCTTTTCGAATTTTCCCTTAGCTAGGTTACTGATGGCCTTGCTTAGGGTTTGAATCGGATGTACAACATAATAAGAAAATAGCCAGGCCAGGAAAAGGGTGGCCAGGATGGAGCTTGCAATTATTAGGTATACATATTTTGTTAGCCTCTCAGCGTATAGGAAGGCCTCATCCTTATCCTGTTCAACCACTAAGCGCCAATTCGTGCCATAGATTTGCCTTGATGTGCCTAAAACCTCAATGCCCCTGTAATCAATGTAAGCGCTTTGGCGGGGGCAACTGTTGAAAATATTCTTCAAATTTTTTGATTGCGCAGTGTTTTCAGCTATTATTCGCTCCGGATCTTTATGGGCCAGAAAAACGCCGTCTTTATTTACCAGATAACATTCTCCTGTTTCTCCAAGGGAGACCCTTAAGATAGTGGGTAAAATTGTATGGTTGCTTACCATAGAACATATTGCGCCCTTGCTCTGACCGGAATCATCGATAATGGGCGCTGCAATATGGAAAAATGAATCTTGATATTCAGGATCAAAAGTAACATCAGAGATATATAAAGGGGCGGCTATTGGCAGATTATACCATTCCGGGCTTTTAAATTCAGGTTGCTTACTGCAGTTGTTGAAAATAATGCTTCCATTATGGTCAACAACTAAAAAACCCTTGTAGACCTCATACTGTCTACCTACCAGCTCAAGATAAGGTTTAATCTGCTCAGGGTCCGATGATCTGAGGATAGAAGAGCCGGCAACCACCTTTAAATCCGCTTTACGCTCTAAAATCCATTTTTCCAGGAGAGCGGCCTTATCATCAGCAACATTCTCCAATTGACTGGCGGCCATAGTGATGATGAGCTTTTTGGCAGTCTTTAAGGGAAAAATAGACATAATACCGAGCGGCACAAGAGCCACCAGGAGGAAAAGAAGTCTTACTTTAATCTGTAAATTGTTAGATAATAACCTGGCTTTCAAAAGATGAGGACCTTCTCTATATCATAAGTGATAATCCCCAGCCGCTTCCGGTTGGTATACAATTTCTTCTACCTTTAATCTTCTCAAACCTGCCGGGGCTTTCCATTCAATACTATCCCCGGTCCTATATCCAATTAGAGCAGTCCCCAGCGGGGATAGGATCGAAATTTTATTTTGACTAATATCTGTCTGCCCGGGAAATACAAGGGAATAAACCATTTCTTTTCCTGAATCCAAGTCCTTGAGACGGACCTTTGAGTTCATAGTGATTACTTTTTTGGGAATTTTCTTTGAGGCCATTACCTCAGCTTGCTGTAATTCATTTTCCAATTCCATCAAATACTTTTTATCCCGCTTATCAAGCTTATAATCAGCTTCAAGTAAACCATTTAACCGCTTTATATCATAATCGGTAATGTAAATTCTTCTTCCTTCCATTATACTCTTTTTCTCCTTAAGGATCCTTGAATTATACTTTCCCCCTTTTTAAAACGATGCCTCAGGTTCTTTTTGCACCATACCCTGGATCACCAAGATATTTTCCTCTATTTTATCAAATTGCTAAACATATTCAATAACCAACTTAAAAATATTTTTATTGCCTATGCACTTAGCTCCTAATGAGCCGAAAGCGGCTCGTTTCTGCGAACAATCTGCTTATAAGTAAGCGTTTCAGTGAATATGCAAGACTGTACAAGATGGACAAAAAGCTTTTTTCAATGAGTAATGTCTTGAAGGTTCTTAAAATAGCAAAAAATGTGCCATATCTATTTTAAGGCAGACGAATAAAGTAACCTATTAAAAATAAAAGATAAAATTAAAATGTATCCCATCTCTTGATGAGCAACTTATAGGCGGGGATTGGTGATAAAGCACCACAAGTGATGAAATTCCAGCAACTTCTTTATCTTGATATTGATTTCCTTCTATAGATATCCCTTTGAAAATAAATAATATTTGTTTCATTAAGGATATGATTCTCTGTGGCATGATCTATGCGTAATTCATTTACATGAATCTTTTTATTTATTTTTTAATTCAGGCTGCTTACTTTGCAGTTCTTAGTGAGGTAAAGGAATTTATTTATTTAATGATTAGAAAATGTTTAAAATCCCGAATTAAGTTTCCCCTCTCCAATTAAATATAATTATCCTCTATTGTCCCTGTTATAGTGAGTTTATTCATTCTTTAGGCTTTTGTAATCATTTAGCTATTGACCTCTTAGGTAATTAAACACAATAAAAGGCTAAATGAAGATGTCACACTTTAAAAACATCCGATTGAAATATTCAGCTTTCTTTTTAAAGATTCTGCTGGTATCTCTAATTTGTATATTGAGTTTGGTAGATGCCGTAGAATATGTGCAATGCACTCACCTTGGTAGATGTGAATTCCTGGAAATCCAAAGAAATATAATATCTCACTATGAACCGGGGCAAGATCACATATCGGTTGGGCCTTTTTATTTTTTAAGTGGATATATCAATCCCTACGATAGTAAAAAAAATTGGGAATTGCCTCTTCTTAAAAAGAAAGGCAAGGTTTTAATTCTTCAAAAAAATGCTTTTCTTTCAATACGAAAAAGCATACCTTCACAATTTTTCAAGATCATAAGGTATTGAGTATTGGAAGTGAAAAGAAAGGAGGATTTATTAAAGAAACGGTTTTTGAGAGAAATGAGCATTCTGAGTATTACCTATTTTTCTAATTTTTTACTAATTTTTTTTCAAAGGAGATATATTATGTATCAAAAAAACAGGCTAAAAATAATGCTATTGGGTTTGGTGTTATTGTTAGGAATG
>DAOURK010000010.1 GCA_030625085.1 Pseudomonadota bacterium | reverse complement strand
ATACAGCTATGCAGAGCTTTGAATGAAAAACAGATTAGGCTTAAAAATGGAAAGCGTCTTCTCTATGATGTGGGAGAATGCCCTAACCGCAAAATGTCCAAAAATTAAGGCCTGTTTGAACAGGATTTAAAGAAGTCTGGTCTGTGGTGATTTTTTTAAAAAAAAAGTGTAAACCGCCAAGTGAAGGTTGCCGAAAATTTTTATTATTTTTATTTAGCCCAGGGCCTTAGCCTTGCTAAAACAATTCAACCTCTGCAATGATAATTTTGGGATCATTATGGGAAAAATTAGATGGCTGGGAGAGAGGACTTTTATATGAAATCCCAAAAAATCTCTCGATTAATTTTATTCAGTCTAAGTCCCCAAGAGACTCTTTCCTTGGGTGAACAATTTGGCCGATTTTTATCTCCAGGCTTGGTAGTAGGCCTTTCTGGCGAACTGGGAAGCGGCAAGACTCGATTGGTTCAAGGGATAGCCAAAGGACTTCACGTTCAAGATCACTATATTACCAGCCCAACCTTTACTATTTTGAATGAATATAAAGGATTGATGCCGGTTTATCACTTTGATGTTTATCGCCTATCAGGTCCGGAAGAACTTGAGGAATTAGGATATGAGGAATATTTTTACGGAACAGGAGTAACGGTCGTAGAATGGGCGGAAAAAATAAAGCCCCTGCTCCCTAAAAATCATATAAAAATACTCCTTGAGCATCAAGGGGCTGAAATCCGCAAATTATCATTAGAAGCTAAAGGAGCAAAGGCGGAAAGGATTTTAGGTCGTTTTCGTACTCAATTTTTTTTCATAAAATATCCCTTTAATTAAATTGACAGGATTAACAGGATTTACTAAATTCTTTTTTTTATCCTATCCAATCTGTTTATCCTGTCTAAAAATGGCTGGGAAGCCGCATAAATAAAATAAATATCTTATTTTATTCTTATTTATCTCGTCGCAAAAAAAGTAGGGGGAGTTTCAGAGGAAACTATGAACATTCAACGTAAGCTATCTAAAGGAGTATGGATAAAAGATATAAAAATTGGTGACGGGGCACCTATTTCCGTTCAGTCTATGACTAAAACCGATACCCGGGATATACAGGCTACCACTGCCCAAATAAATCGTTTGGCTTGGTCCGGTTGTGAGATCGTGCGGGTGGCCGTGCCGGATGGAGAAGCAGCAGAAGCTCTTTCATCTATAGTCCGAAACAGTCCAATCCCTGTTATCGCTGATATTCATTTTAATCACCGATTGGCCTTAAAGGCTTTGGAAGCAGGAGTTGACGGCCTGCGAATTAATCCGGGAAACATTGGTTCACTGAAAAAATTACAGGAAATAGTAAAGGCAGCCAAAGATTGCGGAGTAGTTATTCGCATCGGCGTCAATGGCGGCTCTCTGGAAAAAGACCTATATCAACTATATGGAGGCGCTACCGCAGAAGCAATGGTAGAAAGCGCCCGGCGCAAGGTTGAATTATTGGAAGATATGGGATTTTCTCAAATAAAAATTTCCTTAAAATCCTCGTCAGTTCCAGATACAATCAAAGCATATCGATTAATGGCTGAGAAGATGAATTATCCTCTCCATTTAGGTATTACTGAAACTGGAGATGCCTTTTGTGGTGGGATTAAATCAGCCATAGGATTAGGTATTTTATTGGCCGAGGGCATTGGAGATACCCTGCGAGTCTCCTTAACAGCAGATCCGGTTTTAGAGGTTCAGGCAGGCTATGAAATTTTACGCGCCTTAGGAATTCGAAACCGGGGGCCGGAAATCATTTCTTGCCCTACCTGTGGACGCTGTGAAATTGATATTATGGGCTTGGTTAAACAAGTGCGGGAAAAAATTGCTCACCTTTCTCACCCTTTAAAAATAGCAATTATGGGCTGTGTGGTGAATGGTCCGGGAGAAGCAAAGGAAGCTGACCTTGGTATTGCCGGTGGAAAGGGAATGGGGGTGGTTTTTCGGAAAGGGAATATTATTAAAAAATGTAAAGAAGAAGAGCTGTTTCCGGTTCTGATAAAAATGATCGAAGAGATGATTCCGCCGCAAGACCAAAACAAATAAACACAAATGGAGGATACAATGTATAAGCTCATGGTAAACGCAAATTTTGCAGCGGCACATCAGTTGAAAGGATATGCCGGAAAATGTGAGGCCTTGCATGGGCATAATTGGAAGGTTCAACTTTATGTCACTGCAGAAAAAATAAATGACATAGGGTTAGCTATTGATTTTACAGAATTAAAAAAATGCTTGCACACTATCTTAGAGACTTTGGATCATACAAACTTAAATGAATTGGCCCCCTTTCAAACCACCAACCCCTCTTCGGAAAATATTGCCCGATATATATTCCAGCGAGCTACCACGGGATTAAAAGAAAAAAAGGTACAGGTTGATTCGATTCGGGTCTGGGAATCTGAAAATGCTTACGCAGAATATTACCATTAAATTTTAAAATCAAAATTGCCGAATATATACGTCTTTACAATATAGTATTCCTGTGTTAAAATAATTTGGAATTATTTAGGTAAACAAAGTCATTGCTAAATTTTTTACTGCCGAAAAAAGGCCCTTTTTATTTTAACAGTAACGCGGAGGGGTGAAAATGCCACTTGCTAAAGAAAAAAAACATGAAATCATTAACTCATTTCGTCAGCATGAGGAGGATACAGGTTCTACTGAAGTGCAAATTGCCCTATTAAGCGAGAGGATTCGCTATCTAACAGAACATTTTAAAATCCATAAAAGCGATCATCACTCTCGGCGAGGGCTGCTTAAAATGGTTGGCCAGAGGAGAAAATTATTAAACTATTTAAAGAAAAAAAATGAAAATCGTTATAAAGAAGTGATTAGCCGACTTGGGATTAGAAAATAGATACGACACTATACCGAACAAAATCTTAACCAAGTCTTATGCTATCTGTAAGAGTATGTCCTGAGTAAATGAGAAAGCAGATAAAAAGATTGCTAAAAAGTGGAGGCGCGGGTAAATGATTAAATCCTTAAAGGGGGAGTGGGCAAAAAAAAACCTTACCCTTACTACCGGATTGATGGCCAAACAAGCCAACGGGTCCGTGATGGTTCAATATGGGGATACGGTAGTACTAGTTACTGCTGTATGTGCTCCCAAAGAACGAGTGGGAATCGACTTTTTCCCCCTCACCGTTAATTATTTAGAAAAATCTTACGCAGCCGGGAAAATACCAGGAGGATTTTTTAAACGAGAAGGCCGACCGACAGAAAAAGAAACCCTTACCTGCCGACTAATTGATAGACCCATTCGGCCATTATTTCCGGATGGATTTCGCAACGAAGTTCAAATAATTGCTATGGTGTTATCAGCAGACCTGGAAAATGATCCGGATATTCTTTCAATTATTGGTGCTTCCACAGCCTTAAGCATATCGGACATACCCTTTACCCAGCCTATAGCTGCAGTACGGGTGGGTTTAATCAACGATGAGTTTATTCTTAATCCAACCTATACGGAGTTGGATAATAGCGACCTAAATCTCGTGGTGGCCGGGACGAAAGATGCTGTAGTCATGGTTGAAGGGCAGGCCAATGAAATCTCGGAAGAAACCATGAAAAAGGCTATTTCATTTGCCCATCAGGCCATGCACCCGGTATTGGATTTACAGGAAGAATTACAAAAACAAGCCGGAAAGCCAAAAATAGAGACTCCTGTAAAGGAGGTTGATGAAGAACTAACAACTAACATTCGGCAACGTTACTGTGACAAAATTAAAGAAGCACTCATGACGCAAGGGAAGGAAGACCGACAAAAAAAATTAAATAAAATTCAAGAAGAAGCCCTAGCCGAATTAGGCCAAGAAGATGAACTCAAAGAAAAATATATCAAAAAGACCTTAGAATCTTTGGAACAGGAAGAGGTAAGAAGACTGATCATTGAAGAAGGGATTCGAGTTGATAAGAGAAGTCTAACCGAAATTCGTCCTATCGATTGTCAAGTCTCAGTGCTCCCTCGAACACATGGATCTGCACTATTCACCCGAGGAGAAACTCAATCTTTAGGCATTGTTACCCTGGGAACCGCCGAAGACGAACAGCGAATGGATGAGCTTGAGGGAGAAACCTCTAAAAAGTTTATGCTTCACTATAATTTTCCTCCATTTAGCGTTGGTGAGGTCAGTTTTCTAAGGGGCCCGGGCAGACGAGAGATCGGACACGGTTTGTTGGCCGAGCGGTCACTAAAAGCCGTCTTGCCCCAGGCGGATGATTTCCCTTATACCATTCGCATTGTCTCCGATATTTTAGAATCTAACGGTTCCTCTTCCATGGCCTCGGTTTGTGGTGGAACGCTCGCCATGATGGATGCAGGCGTGCCCATCAAAGCCGCGGTAGCCGGAATCGCTATGGGATTGGTCAAAGAGGAAGAGCAGGTGGCTATATTGACCGATATTCTAGGGATGGAAGACCATTACGGAGATATGGATTTTAAAGTAGCCGGTACAGAAAAAGGGATTACTGCTTTTCAGATGGATGTCAAGATTAAAGGCATCAGTGAAGAAATCATGGGGAAAGCCCTGGCTCAGGCACGTGAAGGGCGCCTCTATATATTAAAAAAAATAGCTGAAGTCATATCCAGTCCGCGGGAAGATATTTCAAGTTACGCACCAAGGATTTTTTCTATTCACGTTAAAACTGATAAGGTTGGAGCAGTGATTGGCCCCGGGGGGAAAATGATCCGCAGTATTATTGATCAGACAGGAGTTAAGATTGATATCGAGGATGACGGTACAATTAAAATAGCTTCAATTGATGAGACCTCAGCCAAAAAAGCCATACAACTCATCCAAAATTTGGTGGAAGAACCTGAAGTCGACAAAATTTATCAGGGCAAAGTTAAACGAATTATGGATTTTGGTGCTTTTGTGGAAATCATCCCCGGCACAGATGGCCTTTTACACATTTCTCAGATTTCTAATCAGCGAATCCGCAGAGTAGAAGATGTTTTAAAAGAAGGGGATGAGGTAGAAGTTAAAGTTATCGAAGTCGACCGACAGGGAAAAGTGAAATTAAGTCGCAAAGCCTTATTAAAAGATGAAAGGGAAGGGAATGAACGGGACAGTTGAGGCGCGGCGATGAAATTGGAGTCGATCAGGAAAACTAGCTTAGAGAACGGTCTTCGGTTAACTACAGAACATATCCCCTCAGTACGATCAGTGTCTATTGGTTTTTGGATCATCGGCGGCTCTCGAATAGAGATGCCCGAGCAGAATGGAATTACCCATTTCATTGAACATATGCTCTTTAAGGGTACGCCAACCAGAAACGCTTATGATATTGCGCGAGAAATTGATTCCCTGGGCGGACAACTGGATGCCTTTACCAGTCGTGAATATAGTTGCCTTCTGGCTACTATTTTGGATGACCACCTTCCCCAAGCGATTGATATTCTGACGGACCTTTTAAAAAATTCTCTCTTTCATGAACAGGAAATTGATCGAGAGAGAAAAGTCATCCTAGAAGAAATCAAAATGATTGAAGATACTCCTGACGAATATGTATACGATTTATGCATCCGGAATTTTTGGCCCCATCAGGCCTTAGGACGCTCCGTTATTGGTTATCGGAAAAATATTCAAAACTTTATCCGCGACAATCTGGTGGATTATTTTCAGCAAAATTTTCTCCCCGGCCAAATTATCATTGCAGCAGCGGGGAATATTAACCATGAATATTTTCAAGATTTAATTCAACAAAAAAATCTTTTTCCCAACCTTCCGAATAACAATAAACTGTACTCCTTTGAACCTTCAAGCGCCCATAAACAAATTGCCTTCTTTCCGAAAAAATTAGAACAAATTCATATATGCCTGATGATGGAGGGAATTTCCCAAAGCCATCGTTTGCGTTTTGCCGGATACATTTTGAACGCTATCTTGGGTGGGGGAATGAGTTCCCGGTTATTTCAAAAAATTCGGGAACAACAAGCACTGGCGTACTCGGTATTTTCATCATGGCATTCTTATCAAAACACCGGACTTGTATCTATTTATGCAGCCACTAGCCCTGATTCCTTTTTTAATACAGTTCAATTGATATTAGAAGAATTGAAAATTTTCAAAAAACAAAGGGTGTCTGAAGAAGAATTGCAAAGGACTAAAAATCAATTAAAGGGCGTCCTTATGCTCGGATTGGAAAGCACAGCCAACCGAATGAGTAAATTAGCTCGTCAAGAAATCTATTTTGGCCAAAACTTTTCACTCGCTAAAATCCTTTCACAGATTGAAGAAGTAACCACAGAAGACATTTTGGAATTGGCTAATTTATTATTCGATACGGAAAAATTAAGTTTAACGGTCCTTGGCGATGTTAAAGAGCCCAAAATGTCTCTTGAAACATTGTGGTGCTAAAAAATGGATAATGTGCAAATCAAGATAAAAAGACTCCCGAACTGCGAAGATATTTCTCTGCCTACCTATATGAGCAAGTGTGCTGCCGGGATGGACCTGTTTGCTGCCGTGAAGGAGTCGGTGAAACTGTTACCTGGAGATTGGGTTGCTGTATCAACTGGTTTTTCCATGGCCCTGCCCCCCGGTTTCGAGGCCCAAATCCGGCCACGCAGTGGATTATCCCTTCACTGCGGCATCAGTCTCATGAACAGCCCGGGAACAATTGATGCGGATTATCGTGGGGAGGTACGGGTAATTGTGGTCAACCACGGCAAAGAAACCTTTATTATTAACCGGGGAGACCGTATTGCCCAGATGTCAATTCAAAGAGTTTATACCGGCTGCTTTGAAGTGGTTGAAGATTTATCAGAAACCGAACGAGCAGACGGAGGATTCGGCCATACAGGCGTTTAACTCGCTGTTAGTACAAATATATACGTTACATTAAAAAAAGGGATCAGGTTAGCAATCCTGATTTTGACACACGTCAGCAAATAAAATACGATTAAATCCTGCCAAAAAAAAGGAACGGAAAAATAATTAGATTTCAGGTTTGTGTGTTGGGGAGTGGGAGTGCCGGCAATTCAATCTTGGTTTGTTCAACAAGGAGTAAACTATTAATTGATGCGGGGTTAGCTACTAAGGAGATTGAAGGCCGACTGGAACAAGTGGGCGTAGATCCTCTCGAGCTGAATGGGATTTTGATTTCCCATGAACATAGCGACCATATTCGCTCGGCCGGAGTATTATCACGACGGTATAACATACCGCTTTATTTCAATGCAGCCACATATGTAGCGACACAAGGTAAAATTGGAAAATTAAAACAGGTGGAAATTTTTGAATCCAATCATGGATTTAAGTTACAGGATTTACTCATCGAACCCTTTTCCATATTACATGATGCGGCTGATCCGGTTGGATTTTGTTTTTATCTGAAAGATCGAAAGTTAGGAATTGCTACTGATCTTGGAAAGCCTACTTCATTGGTACGACAAATGCTTAAACAATCTCATGCCTTGATTTTGGAATCCAATCACGATCCTGAAATGCTCTTGAGCGGCCCATATCCTTGGTGGTTAAAGCAAAGAATACGGGGAAAATTCGGACATCTGTCAAATGAAGACTCTCAATCTTTACTTCGGGATTTGCTCCACCAAGATCTGAAAAACATAGTGCTGGCCCACCTCAGTGAAAAAAATAACCACGCCGAACTGGCCCGGCAGACAGCCACACAAGTCTTGCAGGAAAGAGATGATGTAATAGCAGACTTGAGTATTGCTGGTCAACACCAGGTTGGGGACATGATCGAAATTTAACGACCTGTGTTATGAAAATTTTAGACTCACTATATAAAAAATATTTGTCAGGATATACATGATATAAA
This sequence comes from Pseudomonadota bacterium, assembly GCA_030625085.1. Taxonomy (GTDB): domain Bacteria; phylum SZUA-182; class SZUA-182; order DTGQ01; family DTGQ01; genus DAOURK01. Next base: position 52,511 of record DAOURK010000010.1, on the reverse strand, counting down.
TAAAGTTAATCAAAAATTGTCACGACTTGACCTAGATTCCCTGCATTGTTGTAAATAATAATTAGATTATTTTGGAATTAAATTCGGTAGGATAAATTATTAAAGCCCACAAAGTACAATTAATTCATTAGCTTGTGGCAACAGGGAAACTAATAGCCTTGATACTTAATTTAAATATTATCTTGTCAATCCTGTTATCCTGCCTAAAAATAATTAATTGCACAGAAGGAAGTATTCTGACCAATTAAGCGAGGGGAAAAAGGTGATAGAACGATATACTCTTCCTGAAATGGGAAAAATTTGGCAGGCGGAGAACCGCTTCCAGTCCTGGCTGAAAATTGAGCTTCTTTGCTGTGAGGCTTGGGCACAATTAGGCAAAATACCACAACAAACGGTAAAGGAAATTAAGGAAAGAGCTCGTTTTGATATTGCCCGGATTAATGAAATTGAACAAGAGGTTAAACATGATGTCATCGCCTTTGTAACGGCTGTGGCGGAAAATGTGGGCGAAGGATCACATTATTTGCACATGGGGCTTACCTCTTCTGATGTACTGGATACTTCATTGGCCATGTTATTGGTTGAGTCTTCAGACTTGCTCATTCAGGATTTAGAAAATTTCTTGTCTGCTTTAAAAGAAAAAGCTCAACACTATAAATCAGTGGTCATGATTGGCCGCTCTCATGGTATCCATGCTGAACCAATTACCTTTGGACTAAAATTAGCCCTTTGGTATGCAGAAATGAAAAGAAATCTGCACCGACTGCGCCAAGCAAAGCAAACCATTGCTGTTGGTAAAATTTCCGGGGCCGTAGGCACTTTTGCCCATATTCCTCCAGAGATTGAAGCCTATGTTTGCCGAAAGGCAGGATTAAAACCAGCGCCTATTTCAACCCAGATTCTGCAGAGAGACCGGCATGCTGAATATTTCACCACTCTGGCTATTATCGGGGCAAGTATAGAAAAAATTGCCCTTGAAATTCGTCACCTTCAGCGAACAGAAGTGCTGGAGGCAGAAGAGGTTTTCACTAAAGGACAAAAAGGCTCTTCTGCTATGCCACACAAAAGAAACCCTATAGTTTCCGAGCAAATGTGCGGCCTGGCACGCCTCTTACGATCCAATGCTATGGCTTCTCTGGAAAATGTAGCCCTTTGGCATGAAAGAGATATCAGCCACTCTTCAGTGGAACGAATTATCGCTCCTGACAGTACAATTTTACTAGACTATATGCTCAATAAAATGACTTCATTAATCAAAAACCTCTTGGTTTACCCGGAAAATATGAAAAAAAATCTTGAATTGACTCAAGGGCTCATTTTTTCACAGCGTGTTTTGCTCGAATTAGTGCAAAAGGGAATATCACGCGAAGAGGCTTATCGTTTGGTCCAGCGCCATGCTATGAAGACCTGGCGGGGAGAAGGCACCTTTCGAGAATTCTTGAGCAAGGACCCGGAAATAACTCAGTATCTTTCTGAAAAAGATTTAGCTGCTTGTTTTGATTTAAACTATCACCTTAAACATGTTGACACGCTCTTCCATAGGGTGTTTCAAAATGATGAAACCAGGGGGATGAGCAAGTCATTAGATTAAGCTCCAATCAATGCTTCTTTCCCATTTCGCCTTTTTATCATTTCAAGCAGAGCAAGAAATCGCTTTCTTGCTCTCCGTTGAAAAATTTCTCGTTGTAAAGGCTGCTCGAAATGAAAGGTATAAAAAAACTTTAATTTAGTGTCATTTAAGGGGATGGGATACGTTATGGATAAAATCGAAAGAGAATAAAGAAAAAAAACTTGGGGAGATTAAATACCAACATGGACAGAAAACTTCACGAATATTGTGGGCTGGTAGGTATCTATGGGCATCCGGAGGCAGCAAACCTTGCTTATTTAGGGCTTTATGCGCTCCAGCATCGTGGGCAGGAAAGCGCCGGTATTGTCTCGCAACATAAGGGGACATTACAAGTGGAAAAAGGTATGGGCCGTGTGGCGGACGTTTTTTCCGAGGAGCGGTTGCAAAGATTACCTGGAAAACTTGCCATCGGTCATGTACGTTATTCCACTGCCGGAGATAGCGATGTCAAGGAGATACACCCACTTGTGGTCAGATACAGCGAGGGTGAAATGGCGGTTGCGCATAATGGAAACCTGGTAAATGCCGAACAGATTCGAGATCAGTTGGTGGAAGATGGTTCCATTTTTCAGTCAACCACAGACAGTGAAGTAATCGTACATCTTATTTCCCGATCCCGTGAAAACACTTTCGTTGATCGAATAATCGATTCTTTGAATAAAATAAAGGGCGCCTATTCGCTGCTCTTTTTAAAAGATAAAAAACTGATTGCCGTACGTGATCCCTATGGCTTTCGTCCCTTGTCTCTAGGAGTTATAGGGGAGTCTACTTATGTAGTAGTATCAGAGACATGTGTACTTGATTTAATTGAGGCTCGATTTATTCGAGAGATTGAACCAGGGGAGATGCTCATTATTAGTGAAAGCGACCTAATTAGCCAAAAGCCTTTTATTCCCAAGCCCAAAAGATTCTGTGTTTTTGAATATATTTACTTTGCGCGGCCCGATAGCATCCTTAATGGAAAAAATGTTCATAACGTGCGAAAGGAATTCGGCCGACAATTAGCCAGAGAAACCAAGATCGAGGCAGATTTGGTTATTGCTGTTCCGGCTTCCGGAACCAGCGCTGCTTTAGGATATGCCGAAGAGTCTAAATTGCCTTTTGATTTGGGATTGATACGAAATCGCTATGTTGGAAGGACCTTTATTGAACCTAAGCAATCCATTCGGCATTTTGGGGTTAAGGTGAAATTAAATGCAATTCAGGATGTACTTCGGGATAAACGTGTGGTGGTCATTGACGATTCAATTGTTCGAGCTACCACCAGTCGCAAAATTGTGAAAATGATACGAGATATCGGCGCCAAAGAGATCCATATGCGCATTGCTTCTCCGCCAGTCATGTGGCCGTGTTTTTATGGTATTGATACCCCCACCCGCAAAGAACTGGTAGCCTCAACCCACAGTTTGGAAGAGATACGGCATTATGTTACTTCCGACACCCTGGGATATTTAAGTATCCCGGGCATGAATAAAGCCGTGGGCTCAGATGGGGATGATATTTGCCATGCCTGCTTTACCGGGGATTATCCGGTTGATTTTCCAACAGAGAAGGTAACTCAATTGCGGCTTTTTGATCAATTCCGATAAAAGTAAAATTATAGCACCTTTTGGGGCAAATCTATTCCAACCATGTTGCGAGTAAATGAAATTTTCAAAAGCATATTAGGAGAATCAACCTATGCAGGAAGCATCTGTGGAATAATTCGCCTCAGCGGATGTAATCTTCGATGCAGATACTGTGATACCCAATATGCCTATGATGAATTTTTCCCCTCCACTATAGAAAAAATTTGTAGCCAGATAGATCAATATAAAACCTCAGTGATTCTTTTAACAGGAGGAGAGCCTCTTTTGCAGGAAGAGAGCTATGAGCTCATGAAGCGATTGCTGAAAAAGGAATATACAGTATTGCTGGAAACCAATGGAAGCCAGAGTATTGAACGAGTACCCTTAGGGGTTATTAAAATTTTGGACGTAAAATGCCCTGGGAGTGGAGAGTCCCACCAAATGCATTGGGGTAATCTAAAAAAATTATTGCCCTCTGACGAGATAAAATTTGTGATTTCAAATCAAGCAGACTTAGAATGGGCTACCAACATAATTCATGAATATCACTTGGGAAAAACAGCTAAAGTACTTTTTTCTCCGGTATATGACTCTATCGATCCTTCAATTTTAGCTGACAGGATCTTACAAAAAAATTTGCCGGTCCGATTACATTTACAAATACACAAATTGATTTGGGGAGAAGGGGTAAGAGGCAAATAATGTCAAAAAAATCTGCCGTTGTCCTATCCAGTGGTGGAGTGGATTCCACCACAACTATGGCTATAGCCCAAGATCAAGGATTTGAGATTTATTCCCTCAGCTTTGATTATGGACAAAAAAATCAATATGAACTGGAATGTGCCCAAAAGGTGGCTTCCTTCTTTCATGTTCGAAAACACTTGATTATCTCCTTGAATTTACGCCAAATAGGGGGATCTGCCCTAACGGATAATATCCCGGTACCACGGAACCGCGCTAAACATGATTTTGCCTCCGCCATCCCAGTTACCTATGTCCCAGCTCGTAATTTAATTTTTCTTTCCGTGGCCGTAGCGTGGGCAGAATCAAAAAATATAACCGATATCTTTATTGGCGTTAATGCTGTAGATTTTTCAGGCTACCCTGATTGCAGGCAGGCTTTTATCCGCTCTTTTGAGCAAACAGCCAACCTGGGTACTCGCCTTGGAGTGGAAGGGAATAGTCAGATAGTAATTCATACCCCTTTGATGGATTTAGGTAAAAAACAAATCCTGCAAAAGGGATTAGAACTTGGGGTGGATTATCAGTTAACCTCCAGTTGTTATGACCCGGCTCCTTCCGGAAAAGCGTGCGGCAAGTGTGATAGTTGTCAAATTCGAAAAAAAGGATTTCAAGAAATCGGGCAGGCGGACCCTATACTATAACTAATTACTTAATCATTATTAATCACTAAAAATCCTTTTCTTCTTTTTCATCATGAATAGTAACCAAAAAAACTAAAAAAATATAACCATTAAACATATTTCCACAACAAATAAAAAGGGGTAAAAATGATGAGGCTAAAAATTATGAAATATGTCTGGCTTATTTTTTTTCTTCTCTATTGCTCCGGATGTGCCTTTATAAACCTTCCTTCTGTGTTCCCTTCCATTTCTCAATTAAAAGAATATACCCTTGAGGGAGAGGGAAAAAACAAAATCCTTATGGTGGATATTTCAGGGACGATTTCAGCCAAAGATCAAAGGAATGCCTTAGGAATAGTTAAGGAAATTAATCCTGTTGCCCGAATCCGTGAAGTACTGGAAAAGGCTCGTCAGGATAAAAAAATTAAGGCCATTTTATTGAAGATCAACAGCCCGGGAGGGACAGTAACAGCAAGTGACATTATTTACCACGAATTAAAAACCTTTAAAAAAGAAACAGGCATCCCTATTATAGTCACCATGATGGATTTAGCTACCTCCGGAGGATATTATATTGCCCTGGCAGGTGATAAAATTATGGCTCATCCCACTACCACTACAGGGAATATAGGGGTTTTGATGATGAAATTTTCTGTGCGAGGATTAATGGATAAGCTTGGAGTGGAGGAGGTGACTATCAAATCCGCAGATAAAAAGGATATCCTCTCTATCTTTGCCGAATTGACCCCCGAAAACCAGGCCATTTTACAAAATATCATCGACACACTCTATTTACGATTTATCGATACCATAGCCGAATCCAGGCCTGATATATCCCGGGAAGAAATTAAAAAAATCGCCGACGGCAGAATATACAGCGCCCAGCAAGCTTTAAAATTAAAGTTGATTGATGGTATCGGTTATATTGAAGATAGCATCGAGCTTGCTAAAAAAGAAGCCGGCTTAACACAAGCCAAAATTATCACCTACCAAAGACCTTCTCAGTATAAAAACAATATCTATGCACAATCTTCATCAGGCTCTCCTACATCTTCTTTTCCTATTTTAGAAAATCTATCCCCCCAATTTTGGTATTTATGGCATCCCTGATATTTCCTCAATAAAGTACTTATCATGAAAAGACCATTTTGATTTTGGCCCTGTTAATGTTGGCGCATTGATTAAAAAAATCAAGATGTTCTCTTTATCATGAATTTGGTTAAGGCTGATTAGTCGTTAAACTAAATTTCATCAGACAAAATTTTCAAAATAGAGTAAAATATGGTATGGTTTTTAAAATGAGACTTATATGATGGGGGAAAAAATCAAACCAAAAGAGAAAAAGATTAATTTCGTGGAATATGATATTCAATTTGCTATGCCGAGGGCCGGACTCGAACCGGCACGGGGGATGACCTCCGAGGGATTTTAAGTCCCTTGCGTCTACCAATTCCGCCACCCCGGCTTAGCATCACTTTTCACATAAAATATTTTAGAAAACTACCATTATTACAAAGATATGTCAACAAATTTATTCATTAAACCAAAATTAATAATTAATCCGAGAATGGGGCGAAGAGAAAATTTTTGGCCGGCATCTCGATTAACCAAGTTGCTTAAACAATGCCAAAAAAATTATCATTTCGAAATATGGCTAATAGCCGGCTCATCTGATCAAGATTATATAAGGCAGATAATGGGGTATATCGGGGAGCAAAAGCCTAGAATCATTGAATTGTTAAAATTAGATAAATTGGTAATGATTTTAAAATCCTGCGGCCTGTTTATTGGCGTAGACACCGGAACTACCAGACTTGCCGCTTCCCTTGGCATACCAACTATCGTACTTTTCGGTCCGACGCAACCATCCGGATGGCCCACATCAAATTCAACAGGAAAAGTAACCATTATCAACAAAAAACTTAATTGCTCGCCATGCTCATATCAAAGTCAGTTTTATTGCCAAACAAAACAGTGCTTTGCAGATATTACTCTTGAAGATATTCTCGAAAAAATTGAAAAAATAATTGGTAAAAAACAAAAGACTGGAGGCGGCACCCGGATTTGAACCGGGGGATAAAGGTTTTGCAGACCTCTGCCTTACCACTTGGCTATGCCGCCTTCTTTATTATATATAAGGTTGGAGCGGGAAACGGGATTTGAACCCGCGACCCTCGCCTTGGCAAGGCGATGCTCTACCACTGAGCTATTCCCGCATTTTTCTCTGTACAGTGTATATAACAAATTTTATCCCTTTTGTCAATGATAAACTTGCGCTTAAGGCTGCTATAGACCGTGGTTGAAAAAATTTCCCTTTATGAACTTAAAAAGAAAAATCGCTGAATTCGTTTTACCAGTCTTTTCTTCCAAAGTCCCTTTAAAACACCTCTAGTGGCTTGTTCTCCTTTTAGAATATATTCTCTCGCTTTGCTAAAATCCGCCCAATTAATATCGCTAACCTTCGGAGAAATGAGCACATCCGCCTTGCATATTTGACGACGTCGCAAAAAAAATAAGGTTATTTCATACGCACGAGCGGCAACATCAAGGCTATGCCTTAAATGATAATTGGGGTTTAATTTGTTGCTACCTACATTACAGGCGATAATCATATTAGCCCCCAATCGACGAGCAGCACTAATAGGCACCAGACTAATACACCCACCATCAACCATTGGGCTCCCTTCAATATAAACCGGAGGCGAAATAGAAGGAATAGCACAAGAAGCGGCCACAGCATCCCGCATAAGCCCTCGGCTTAAAATCCTTTCCGTACCGGAAGCCAGGTCTGTAGTTGTAATATTTATAGGGATGCGGCCTTCTTCTAAACGTGATTCCCCAAAAAGATAACGACTATTCTCTTGAATAACTTCAGGAGAAATAAAAGATAAACGAGTTAAGGACCGACCGATGAAAATACCTCTTTCCAATAAACTGGGTATGGGAAATAAAAATCGTCTTCGAGGCTTTTCTCTTTTTTCAGTCTCTTGCTGAAAAAAATTCATCCGAAGCTTTTTAAAGGGTTCACTCTCAATATATTCAAGCAAGCGCTTTTCTAGTTCCTTTGCGTTAGGGTTGAGGGCATAAAGTGCACCAATTAAAGAACCGATACTGGTACCAACGATGAGATGTATTGGGAATTTTTCTTCTTCCAATACTTTGAGCACCCCGATATGGGCTAATCCTCGGGCGGCTCCCCCACCTAAAACTAAGGCTATTTTCATATTCTCCGGTTGTATGAAAAAATGGTTTACTTCATTTCTCTCTTCAGTTGTTTTTCCCTATCAATTCTTGCTACATGTTCCATTACTACTTGCTTTGGTGAACAGGAAAAAAAGAGTTTACAGCCCACAATCAGGATAATCACATCATCCAAACTGCCAATAAATGGGAGGAGAAACTCCGGTAAAAAATCAACAGGACTGACTACATATAAAATGCTTCCTATCAACAAAAGCTTTAAGTATAGTGAAACACGCGAATCCAGGAAAAGACGATAGAAGAGTTTTATAAAATCGGGCAAATGCCATAAAAGTCGTATAAGATGTAATGGGTTTAAAAGCCGTAAACCGAAAGGGTTCTCCACTAAATCAACCTCTCGCCACTAGAAGATTCTTGGTCGGGAGAAGAAAAATTGTTCCTGAGATAAGATTTAATCTCCTTTTCCCATTCCTGATTTGAACAATTTTTAAGATAAAGATTCCAGTAATAAAGGGCTTCTTTTTTCTGACCCTGTTTTTCATGAAGTATGGCTAAGGCAATATGACACTCCGGATAATGAGCATTAAGTGCCAGTGCTTTTTCAAATTCTTTTAAAGCCGCTGAAAAATCGTTTTTTTCAGCATGGAGAGTACCCAGATAATAATGAAGATCAGGATAATGGGGTCGCAAAGCAACTGCCTCTAAAAATGTGCGGATACTTTTGTCTGTTTCACCCATCTGCTGATATGTTAAAGCCAGATTAACCATAGCCTGAATAAAGTGAGGATTGAGCTTAAGGGCCTGTAAAAAGGCTTCTTTGGCCCGAAAATAATCGCCTTTTTTAGCATAATATACACCCAACTTATGGTGCAAATCTGCATAGTTAGGGTTAACCTGGGTCGCCTTCTCATAAAAAAGAATAATATCAGAAATAATATTTTCTCCTTGAGGCACGTGAATTGTTTTGCTAAAAATTCCGGTAACAGGGATATGAGCAAAGGACTTGTAAAATTCATCAATTAATTTTTGATCAAATCCTGCATTATCAACCCCCTTTTCTTTTCTCTTTTGATTCTCTTCAATAAGAGCAATTTTAGCTTCGGCTTCCAGATATTGTGGATTAATCTTTAGAGCTTGTTGAAATTGTTTCTTGGCCAAATCATATTTGTGTTGAAGGGCATAAACAGAGCCGAGCAAATAGTGATAATCGGGATAATGGGGATTGATTTTAAGGGAGCCTTGAAAGCAATCTACTGCCTTACTCAATTGATGAAGTCTCACATAGGTAAATCCCAGAAGAAAAAGGGCTGATGTATATTTTGGATTGATCTCAAGGGCTTGCCTAAGCTCCTGTTCAGCTTTTTCAAATTCTTCAAGAAAACAATGGCATAACCCCAGTTGATAATGAATATCCGGATAATTGCAAATTTGAGCGGCAGATGCGAAATTTTTAACTGCTTCCTCGTACATCCCCATATGTTCGTAAGCAAATCCCAGATTTAGGTAAGACTCCTTAATATGAAATAAAGAAAGGTTATAGTAGACACCAGCCTTTTTAGGATTAGCAATAATCTTCTGAAATATCTTTATAGCCTTTTCAAAATTCCCTCGATGATAATATTCAAGGGCCTGATCATATGTGCTGTTCTTTCGTAGAAATGAAAGTTTTTTAATAAGCTGATTCATAGCCTTCAATATAAAATACCTCTAAATAAAAGTCAAGGTATTAAAAAAATAAGGAATTATTGGAACATATTGAAAAAAAAGGAATTACATAGTGCGGCTAAAAATTTACACCCCATTATTTTCTCCTAAGGTATAAAAGATATTATTGCCGATATTTATACTGTATTACTTAGAAATTTTAAAAATTGTAAATATATGAATAAAGGAGAAAGTTACATGAATCGGGAAAAAACATTAACCCTTTTTATAGCATTATTTATTCTGGGGGCTTCATTTTTAGGATATACGCCCACCTATTTTCCTGTTATGGGCCTTATGATTACTAATGTAAAAAGCCCTATTGCCGAAACATCTAAAACGGCTGGTTCAAAAACCGGTGAGGCTACAGCAGACACCCTTTTGGGATTGATAGCCAATGGAGATGCCAGTATAGAGAAAGCAGCCATAAATGGCGGAATCACTAAAATTATGACTGTAAAATATAAATCTTATAATATTTTAGGAGTTTTTGCGAGATTTACTACTATTGTTACCGGCGAATAAATTTAATAGTCATTTCAGTTTGGAGGGAGTTTAGCAATTCATAAATTTCATCTTGATAACAGGGAGAGGCAAGGATTTCCACTAATCCCCGAGAACTATCTAAGGTCCTCAGAACAGCCATATTATCATATCCTTCAAGTATTCCATTCAAAAAACATATATCTCGAGGATCTATCAATGCCTCAATTCTCAGGCAATCTACCATCTTTTGTTTTAAAATAATTTCCAAAATCTATTTTTCAACTATAGTTTCTTCGATTTTCATGCCAAAATGACGACCTGCCTCTTCAATATAAACTAAAACCTCTGACCCGGGGTGCAAAGCCACCACAGATATGGGGCTTCCCTTGGGCTGGGTGAGTCGAACTGTTTCAGCATTTTGTAAAATAGTGGTTAAAACCTTTTCACCCAACTTAGCTTCTATATATAAAAGAGGACGTTTTTCAACCTTAACTCTTCCCACAATAGCCTTCTCCGAATTTCCCCGGTAATCAATAAGTAAAACAGGATCTCCGGACCTAAGCTCTGAAAGGTATTTTGTCTTTCCGTCCGGAAGAAGGGTATATGCATGAATGGGCCCGGCGTTTACACGGAAAGGACGAGGTGCTACATAAGGGTTAACAACGGTTTCCGCATGAACAAGAAATAGAGCACTGCTGCTGTTACCCACTAACATTCCCTGCCCCTGAGTCATGTGTGTACATGTATCAATACAAACCCGGTCCCCCATACCGGTAGCCTCAACCTTTAAAATCTTAGCGGTTTTTAAGGATACCCTTTGGCGAATATTCCTGGTTACCTCAATGACTCTCTTTACCTCGAGTGGATCTGGGGAATTAATCAAAACCCCATCTACTCCTTTTTCTAAAATGCCTAAAGCGGTTTCAGCTTCCCGGCTATTGGTAACCTCAGCAATTAATCCTTCAGTTTGAGCGATTAAATTCTCCAAGGGAATAATTGTCCAATCCTGTGTTCGGACGATCACCATTTTGTTTCGGGAAAGTTTGACAATTTCCTGCTCATCCTTTTTCCCCTTAATTTCATGCTCTACTACATCTTTACCCAATCTAAGGTCCCCATTGGGACTGATGGTTTTAATCAATCCCAACTGCTTGACTTTTTCCGTATCTTCCGGGGCCACCATGACCGCCTCAGCACCATTTTCAAGAGCAGTGGTCACCACCGATTTATTCCAGGGAATAGCCTTGACCCAAACCTTTTTCATCAATCTGCCTCCAATAATTTAAGCCCTTCTTCTATAGAGCAGCCATTATGAACCATATTGCTGATGGCCCTAACAATCATTTCGGGTTTATGATGTTGAAAGGCATTTCTTCCAATGGATACTCCTGCCCCCCCCGCGTCCAGAGAACCTTGAACCATTTCCAGTACCTGTCGATCAGTTTCCATTTTCTCTCCTCCGGCAATGACTACAGGGACAAAACATCCATCAACCACATCACGAAAAGTCTCTGCACTGCCGGTGTAAGCTACCTTAACAATATCGGCTCCCAGCTCAGCCCCAATTCGAGCAGCATGTTTCACTACCTCCGGGGCGTATTCATTTTTTACTTTTAGGCCTCTGGTATACATCATAGCTATTAAGGGCATTCCCCAATCTCGGGTCTTTTTAGCAATATTCCCCAGGTCCCTCAGCATGGATTTTTCATCGTCTGAACCAATATTAATATGGATGGATATGGCATCGGCCCCAAAACGAATAGCCTCTTCTACAGTACAAACCAAAACCTTAGCATTAGGATCTGGAGACAGAACAGTACTAGCTGAAAGATGAACAATTAATCCAACATCTATACCCCCTCCTCGATGGCCTGATTCTACCACCCCCTTATGAATGATAATGGCATTAGCCCCGCCGGCAGCCACAGCATTCACAGATTTTTTTATATCTATCAGGCCTCGAATCGGGCCCAAGGTTATACCATGATCCATGGGAACAATAACGGTCTTTTTAGATTTCCGATTCATGATCCGTTCCATACGAATTTGTTTTCCTATCATAATATCCCTCCTCTTTAGAAATATTTAATTTAGTATTCTATTGAAAAGAATACTTCTTGTCAATGACTATGAAAACCAGCCATTCTAAATTTTAGGCTACAATTAAAAAGAATGGCAAAATCTAGCAAAATGATATACGGAGGTTTTTTTAAAAAGCTTCTTAGAGAAGCAAAAGCGTTAAACATGTCAATTGACTGATTATGCATGAACATGCGGATTTGGGCATAAAAATCTATTGACAGCAATTCTCATTATGGACTATATTCGAATCAAACTCTCATATCTCTTTGAGGCGCTACGCACTATAAAAATCTTATTTTTCATAGTGTTATATGGTTATTTTCAGAACAGATTGGCAAAATATTCGTGGGCCGTTGATCTATTTTGGCTTGTAAGGAATAATTATGCTACCAAAAAACAATAATTGCCCATAAACTTTTTCTCAGGAAACACATGAAAAACACAAAAACAACTACATTGCTTTTTACATTTTTTTTGTTTATTTTTATTTATATACTTTTTTCTTTTCATGTCTTTATCCAAGCCGAAGAAATCTTATCCCGGAAAACAAATAAGCAACTATTTCCCCTCCAGGAGCAAATTATTTCTATCATAAATTCTTATCCCGCTATGCATGAAATAAAAACCGGTGTCTATGCAGTTTCTTTAAAAACCGGCAAAATATTAGTTGATTTCCATGGAGATAAACTATTTATCCCGGCATCTAATCAAAAACTATTTACTACTGCTGCGGCCTTAGCTAAATTAGGGCCGGATTTCTCTTTCCCCACTATTATCTATGCTAACCATCTACCCAAAGATGGCCTTATCACCGGGCATCTCTACCTCAAAGGTTATGGAGACCCCTTCCTGGTTAACGAAGAATTATGGGAGCTGGCTCGTCAAATCAAATTAGCTGGAGTGAGAAAAATTACCGGGGACCTTATTTTTGACGATTCTTATTTTGCCCAAGAAAAGGACCTCCCTGACGATAATCCTCCTTTCTGGTATTCTGCAGAAAGCGGGGCCCTGTCAATCAATTTCAATACAATGGCCTTTTTAATTCAACCCTCATCTGAGATGGGCCAAAACCCATCTGTACACTGTAATCCATCCACCAGCTTCATTCAGGTAATTAATCGGGGCCTCACATCCCCTGCATCTTCTTCTAAAACATTGTCTGTAACCCGTCAAAAAGATAAAAACATTTTTATTATCTCTGACAAAATCCCCATTGATCACCCCCCGGTTACTATTTATCGAGCCCTGAAATACCCCTCTCAATATACAGCCAAAGTACTATCGGAAATATTAATTCAATTGGGAATCAATATTTCCGGCACCATATGCCAAGGCTCTATTCCTTCAAAGGCTGTGGTGATTTATCAACATCAATCAAGACCCCTGTCAACTATTATTGCCAGCTTAAATAAAATCAGCAATAATTTCATAGCCCAACAGATACTTAAAACAATGGGGGCCGAGATAAAGGGGGGAGCTGGGACTACGGCCAAGGGGATCGCGGTGATTAAAGATTTTCTCAAGGAATCGGGATTGGACACAAAAAATTTTTTGGCTGTAGATGGATGCGGACTATCAAGGAAAAATTTAACTGCCCCCAAAACAATAGTTGATCTATTAACCTATACTCAGCGACAATTTGAATACCAGCCGGAATACCTTTCTTCACTAGCCGTAGCCGGTATTGATGGTACATTGAAGGAAAGGCTGCCGAATTTGAAAATGTATCGCAAGGTTCGAGCTAAAACAGGCCTTTTAAAGGGAGTTTCCTGTCTGTCCGGTTATGTATATTCTTCCAATGAGGAAATAATTGCCTTTTCAATCTTAATGAATGGAAAAAAAGATCAACAACAGATGTGCAAAAAAATTCAAGATGAAATAGTTACCATTTTACTGGATTCAGGATAATAATATCCTAGTTAAAAACATTCATTTTGTATACTCTTCCCTGCCCAAGCAATTGAAGAAAAGCCTCTTTAGCTTTAAATTATTGCATGAATACACTGATTCTCTCAACGATTTTTACCGATAGAAAAGATAAAGAGTTATAAGACCTTGACAAAAAGCAAAGTTTTGATTAGAATAGAAAAAAGTTTGTATATTTTTGCAGGTAGGTAAATTTTGTCACATTCGCATACATAAAGAAGAGAGAATGGAAAATATTCTCATAATCAGCAGCAAACAGAAATCTACTAGTCATTTAAAAAAATCGCCTCAATAAACTCTAAAGAAGGTTAAATAGGTATTAGTTGCTTTTTTAAGTTCAGTTCATCATGCTTTCAAATTTTTCGAGTAATTGCATGTTGACAAAATATTAGCCATTGGAGGAAGGCCGTTTGGCGTTAAAAAAAACCACCGAACAAAAAAACCCGGGTAGTATAAATAAACACTATATTCCGGAATTACAGCAAAAAAACGAAGAACTGCAGTCTAAAGCCAAAGAACTATCGGTTTTATATAAAATTGCCCGAATTTTTGGTTCACAGATTGATGTGGATGAAGCACTGAATGAAGCTTTACGCTTCATAAAACAGGGTGTTCCTATCGATTATTTCTTGTATTTATCCTTTCATAGTGAAGTTCGAGAACTACACCTGGAATTTGCTCAAGGGGTTACCCACAAGACACTAAAAAAGCTTAATTTATGTAATATTTCTCTCGAAGACACCAACAATGAGTTTATCAAGGAAGCTACCGAAAAAAAAATAAGGGGTTATTTTACCAAGTTCCTGCTTACCTATTTCAAAGGCAATGAATTTGGCGATCTCGCTTGTGAATCATTCCAATCTATACCTATAATTATGGAAAATGAATTATTTGGAATTTTTTGTTTTGGAAGTGGCATCAAAAATATTTTTCAAGAAAAATGGCAATTTCTATCAACTCTTGCCTCAGAGATAATCTCTTTATATGAAAAGACTTCTTGTCTCTCCAAAGCTACTCAATTAATCACCATGGGCAAAATGATTTCTGAAATTACCCATAGTTTTCGAAATCCGATCACCAACATCAAAGGATCCTTACAATATCTGGAAGACAATTGGGATAAAGATAATTCTCGAAAAAGGTCTCTTGAAATCTTAAACAACAACGTCTCTCGGTTAATTTTTCGGATGGAAGAACTATTAAGTTTCTCTAATCCAATTGGATCCCAAAATAAAATAGTTGGTGTAAACAACATCTTGGATCAGGCATTAACATTTTTAAAAAATGATCTATACCAGAATAATATTTCTTTAATTTGTGAATTGGCCCAGGATCTGACACCTGTTTATATTAACGAAAAACGAATCGAAGAGGTCTTTTTAAATATTATTACCAATGCTATTGAGTCCATGCCCCAGGGAGGAGAACTAAAAATTTTAACGAAAAATTTTTCTTCTCCAAAAGATACGAAAAAAGATTATATACTAATAAAATTTTGTGATACGGGAATTGGTATCTCTACAAAGGTCAAAAAAAAGATGTTCGAACATTTTTATACCACTAAAAAATCCGGGACAGGTCTAGGATTAGCCACTGTTAAGAGAATAATTCAATCTCATAACGGCCGTATCAAGATTCATGGTGAAGTAAATAAAGGGACTACTTTTGAATTATATATTCCTGTTCAGTAAAAAAATAATGAATTAAGAATATTTTGTTAAAATAAGGATTTCTAAGGAAAGTATATAGGTGATTTAAATCTATGAAGGGGAATAAAATAAAAATTTTGTTGGTTGATGATGATCCGGAATTATCTTGGATACTAACCGAGACAATATCTGACGCCGGGTATAGTGTCTTTTCAGCTGAGGATGGAAAAACAGCCGTAGAAATATTAAAAAATGACCATCCTGATTTAATATTGCTGGATATTGGTATGCCTGACATCAATGGAATCGATCTATTAGGAAGAATGAAGGTCATCTCAAAACGAATAGGCATTATTATGCTTTCTGCTCATGGTGAAACCCAAACAATAGTTAATGCTATGCGAGCCGGAGCTGATGACTTTGTTACCAAGCCATTTGATAAAGAAGAATTAAAAGCCACTATCAAGAAAAATCTGGAACGTATGGCTATTACCTCTGACAATATGCCACTCAAGAAAAAACTAAAGGCTAAACTCGAATTTGGAAATTTTATAGGAGACAGCAACCAGATTCTCAATATAAAAAAAATGATAGAGCAAGTGGCCGGTACAGAACTAACAATTTTAGTGCGGGGAGAAAGTGGTACGGGAAAAGAACTGGTTACTCGAGCTATCCACAACCTGGCCGATCGAAAAGATAAACCGTTCATAAAGGTCAATTGTGCTACCTTGCCCGAAAATCTTCTTGAGTCCGAACTCTTTGGGTATGAAAGAGGAGCTTTTACCGGCGCCCAAAGGGCAAAGCCAGGACGTTTTGAATTTGCTAATGAAGGGACCATTTTTTTAGACGAAATCGGCGAGATGCCGCCTTCCCTGCAAGCCAAATTATTGCAGGTTTTAGAAGAAAAAGAATTCAACCGTCTTGGCGGGAAAAAAAGTGTAAAGGTTGATGTGCGTATTATTGTAGCCACTAACCGAGATCTGGAAGAAGGAATTCGTAATGGCAGCTTCCGGGAAGATCTATTTTATCGATTAAATGAAGTAACCATCTTCGTACCCCCTTTACGGGAACATAAAGAAGATATCTTTCTTTTAAATGAATTTTTTTTAAAAAAGTATACCAATTTGTATGGGAAAAACGTTACCTCAATTTCTCCTCAGACCATTAATCTTTTTATGAATTATGATTGGCCCGGAAATATTCGTGAGTTGGAAAATCTCATAAAAAAAATTATCGTCCTTGGAAATGAGGAAATTGTCTATACTGTTATCCCCCATGATGTTGTAGGGGGAAAAGTAGTTTATAAAAATACCAAAATTGTTCCCTTAAAAGAAGTTAGCCGCCTGGCTGTTCAAAAAGCGGAAAAAGCCACTATCAAAAGTGTTTTGGGTAAGACCAATTGGAATCGAATCCAGGCTGCCAAATTACTTCAGGTAAGTTATCGATCTTTATTAAGCAAGATTAAAGAATATCAGATTCGAGAATAACTATGAAATTACTTTCATAATTATGAAGGAACCTTCATTTTAAATAATTTCTATTTTTCTCATCTCAAAGTAGAAAAAAAAAACATCTTCTTTTTTTTGCGTTAAATCAAAAAGTTGCTATAGTTTTTAAAAAAAAAGAATTAATAGAAAAAAAATGGCATTTATTTTGCATGAATATTAAAAATAACGCATATTACTCTAATAAAAGATTTAGCTATTTCAACTTTGATAACTATTAAATCTAAATATTTAAGGGTTAGGGGGGCATAAAATAAATATGAGCGAATTTGATCTCTTGAAAAAAGAGAACGCAAAATTGAAATTAAAACTTAATAATATCACCAACAATTCTTTAAAAAAACCGGATGATAATCCACCGAATGACGTCTTCTTCGATGAAAACATACGACTCTATAACACTCGATATCTGAACATCCGCCTTGATGAGGAAATGAAAAGAGCTAAACGGTATAACCAATTTCTTTCATTGGTTTTACTCAATGTAGATACTTTTGCAGAAGATAAGGTGATGGAAAATGATATGACTGATATTCCCGATGAAAGAAAAAATGTACTTATAAAAAAATTGGGTGAATTTATCAAGGCTAATCTTCGCGATACGGATATACTTTCTTTATATAACCAAGATGTTTTAGCTTTAATTTTGCCGGAAACAAGTGTTGAAGGTGCTGTCTGTTTATCTGAACGATTAAAGGATCAAATATTATTTGCTTTTTCCAGTGGTGAAATAAATAATATCGAAAAAGGCAACTCGGTCAGTATTGGAATCACCTCTTACCCTACAGATGCGCGCGTAATTGATGAATTAATCAAAAATGCTGCCCACATGTTGAATTGTTCTAAGGGCAGTGAGAACAACACCATCTATTGTTCAATCATGAATTAAAATACTTCATTTAGATTAAATCTCCGGTTTATTTTTCTTCCCATAATAAAAAAATAAAGATTGTATTTTTCGTAAATCTCGTTATTTTTACTCCTTAGTTTTTTTCTTCTTCTATGATCAGCAAGTAGCGAACCGAAATGTGCTTTTATATCACAATGCGAAGCATTATTCAGATTAGCTCTTTAATATAATAGACTGTCCGGGTCTGGAGCCGATCCTTCATGCTCGATAATATGAAAACTGCTTGCCTCATCTTTTTCTGCACAGCGTTTCGGAAGAAGATCATCAGCTTTCAGAAATGATTCAGGCAAAGAAACCAAACCACTGCTAACATCTACCATAGGAGAAAAAATTTCTACAGTGCCGTCTATACCAAGACGCGAGGAGGCGCTGACAATACTATCCGGCGTGGACAGAAAAACATCCGAAACAATAACAATTCTTCCCCCATTACCTCCCTCTGCCTTTGCTATAATATTGCTTCTATTTAAAACGACAAACTTGCTATTCATTTCAATATTGCCGCCGTCACCCATTGCTCCCTTAACCGTGGCGGTAATATCGCTATCGGTTAGACAGCTCAGGTTTTGCGTATCAATTCGAATATTACCTCCATCTGCCTTTATAGCCTCGGTGGCCACTGAGGCATGATCACCATAAATCATGTCACCTGCCTTAATAACAATATCCCCTGCATCACCATTACCGGTACTAGCCGCCTCAATCCGGGCTTCATTACTTAAGTAAATTTGATCAGCTTCTACTTCTATATCGCCCCCCACTCCTTCTGCCAACGTGGAAGCATTTATTTGTCCTCCATCAGTTATTTTAAGGACACATGTTTTAAGTAATATACTTCCCGCAGCTCCGCCGCTGGTCGCCTCACTAAAAAAGCCGCTGCCAAAACCATCGTTTTTTTGGCCAAAAATAGATACTGTTTCTGTGGCGCTGACCGTCAATTTGCCCCCGGCACCTTTACCAATACTATTTGTAGTGATATAGCCTTTATCTGCCAAAGTTAAATTGCCTACTCTCAAGATAATGTCTCCTGCCGCTCCCTCCTCCAAAGTAGCCGCCCTTATCCCTCCCCCATCACTCACTTTTAAAATTGGTGTGGAAAGAGAAATAAAACCTCCATCACCTTCACGAAAAGCACAACTGGAAAGAGCCGCCTTAGATCCTGAGATGGACACTGATCCTGTTGCCTCAACCGTCACCGTTCCTCCATGGCCCATCCCGCTGCTACTAGCTAAGATATAACCATCTGTTAGGAATAAATCTCCCACCTTCAACTCGATTTCTCCTCCCTCTCCCTCACCACGCGTTTCAACACTTATTAATCCGTCATTAGCGACCGTCAGGCTAGGGGTTGAAATTTCTATACTTCCAGACTTAGAGGTGCCGGAAGCAATACTGGTAATCCCTGTGATAAGATCATCATCTTGTTTCCCGGCCTGGTTGGAAATTAATACCGACTCCGCGGCCGAAATCATAACCTTTCCTCCCTGTCCAGCGGCAAAAGTAGAAGTGTCAATCATCCCTCCATTAGTTAATTCCAAGCTTTCCACCTTTAAAATAATACCTGCTCCTCGCCCTTCTCCATTGGTAGCGCCAGACATCATACCTTCATTACTAATAGTCAAGGTTTGGGCCGTTAAATCGATGTTGCCGGCATTTCCGCTATCACTTACTAAGCTGTAAATCTTACTGCCGGGGCCGGAAATCAAGAGAGAATCTTTTGCCGTGATCTTCAAATCCCCGCCTTGACCTGTGCTAAAAGTGGAAGCTTCAATTACTCCACCATCTATTATATCTAAACCCTCCACCTTTAAGATAATATCTCCTCCACATCCCCCTTTGTAGGTAGATGCAGATATTCCCCCAGTAACAACTAAATCCTTCTTCAAATAAATATCAATAGCTCCTCCATCGATATCTCCCAAGGTGTCAGCCCATATATACGAATGATCGAGCACGAAACGGCCGCCCCGGATGAATACTGCCCCTCCACCTTCACCGCTACTAGAGATGTATGACTCTCCCGAAACACTAATATCTCCCAGTAGGTCAAAAGAATCTACCTCTACACTCCCGCCTGTAAAAACAGCTTCGCCGGCAGACTCAACACTGACAATATTTATTCGGCCATTGGGCGACAAAAGAACACTTTCCTCCTTTAACTCTAAATTGCCTCCCACTATGGATATTGTCTCTCCATCGGGGGACTGGAGAAAGCTTCCTTGGATAGAAATGTCAGATGGATTGTCTCCCAAAAACCCAAAGGCAGAGGGAGAATCTGCAGTCAATAAACTATTATTTGGCTGGGTGGCATCAAATCGACCGCTATGGCCAAGATTAATATAATCTGACGTACTTACATGAAACGACCCGGTTAAATCAAGACAGGCATTTGGACCAAATATGATTCCACTGGGATTGAGTAGGTATAAATTGGCCCCTTGGATATTTGAACGTAAAACACCATCAATCCAGGAGGCTGTTCCCCCCGTTACTCGCCCGATAATATTTTCCACCATAGCGGGGCCGGTAAAGGTGGCACTTTCATACCTATTAAGGGTAAATTGACCAAAGCTATGAAATAAATTATTCCCCTCTTGATGTCCCATATCAGCAGATATACCATAATGAGGCCCGACAAGTGAGCCCCTTTCGCCTAATGTACCATCAAGGGTTATCTCCCCTTGGCTAAATGAAAAAAAGATACTTTGAAGCAATATTACTCCAAAGACAATAATAAGATATTGATAAAGTGTATGATAATGTTTAATGGACATCTTTTTCGTCCTTTCTCACAATAAACGGCCTATTAATTGAAAATGAAATCCTTGATCCTGGAGGTCTTTACCTATAGTTTCCACGTTTCGCAAGGAAAGACCGCCATATACCTGAAGATTAATCTTTTTAGTGATTGCCCACAAAAGACCTAATCCTATACTTGAAATGGATTTGGGCTCAGGGGTATTGTTGTTTGTATTCCACGATCTGCCAAAATCAACAAACGGAGCCAGTTGAAAAAAATCCTCCTTGAGATTATTACCAATCAAAGGCATTCGAAACTCTAGAGAAGTCACTATACCATTGTCTCTTACAAATAAGTTTTGGCGATAACCCCGCACACTGTTCATTCCTCCAATGGCTAATTTCTCAAGGGGCAAAAGTAGATCGTTGGTTAATTGTATATCTGTCCGAAATACTATTTGACTATGTATAAACTTTAACCGCCTCACATACTGGATTTGCCCCAGCCAGGAAAAAAATTTACCGTCCACGCCCGATTCATTTATTGTTGCGCCAAGGGCATCAATGCCCACCTTGAAATTGGAATTTACTGCCATTACCTTTATTTGACTACGATCGAGCCACTGCTGGGAAAAACTCAAGACAGTCCCATCAGTTCGGCCATCCTCCGATCCGGAAGAAAAGGCGAAGGGGCGTCCCAACAAATAAGTTTCGCTGTGACTGAGCTCAGCAGTAATCGCTAAAAAAAATGCCTGCCCAGAGTTTCGGTAGAAAGGACGACTCAGGGTAACCGCATAAGTTCTTGACTTACTTTCAATATCCAAGGATTTAAAAATATCTTCAATGACGGTACTGTTATTTTCCCTGAAGTCTAATTTTAAGGATGCATCACGTGCAGTAACAGGAAATGAATAACTGATATCAATATCATTCAGTCCCTCGGTTATTCCAAATTTAGTTTGCAAGCTGTCACCATTTCTCGTCAAATTCTGGTGGGCTAACTGTAATTCTCCTTTTATAGCCCCAACGCTGGGTGACTGCCCGTTGCCGACCTTCAACCAAATCTCATAAGGATTGTTTTCTTCAATCCTGACTTTTAGCATACTTTCACCCAGACTAAACCCCGGCTTGAATTCCGCATTAAGTCGTTTAATGCGAGGATCATTTTGTAATCGCTGCAGTACCTGGCTTAAGCTCATGATATTAATCGGGGGGCCTGCAGCCAAGGCCAGTCTTCTGTTTATATAGTTCAGACGAAAATGTCTGGTACCTTCGATCTCTATTTGAGTCAATCGTCCCTCAATTATACGAAGGCTAATAACTCCATTGACCACGGTTTGATCCGGAATAATGACACCTGAATTAATATACCCTTTATTTACGTAATAAAGGGTTAACGTGCGCCTAAGGTCCTGCAACTCCTCAAAGCTGATTTCTCTATTTTCATAAGGCCTGGTGACCTTGGCCAGTTCTTGAGAGGAAAATACAGTATTGCCTATTAAGATGAATTTTTGGACAAATACAGTGTCCATTGAAGATAACATCTCTGGTGAATGCCCTAAAGGCAAAAACAAATCTGGTAAAATAGAGCTTATATTGGTGTTAAGGTTAAATTTAAGTGAACCTCTTCTTCTCTCTATCATTTGGATCTTAGTATCAATTCTCAATGATTCGTAGAAATCAGATGGATAATTCTCTGCCTGTCCACATACCGGAAAATAATGAATAAGAAATAGGCAAAAAATAATACATAACAAAAAGATATCAACCTTATTCTTCATTCTTCGATGATACATTCTTACACCGTTCCATCAATAACTCACAAATCACTATCTTTTATTAATTTAATCAAATTTATTGCTATAGTATACTATATTTATTTATAAATTAACATAGTAGATTAATTAGATATAGTTGTAATAGATAATAAAAAAAACAAGTGTCCGGATATTTATTTTTTTCAAAATCTTTCCCAGATTAATGAGGATATTTTGTCGATAATAACTTCAGAGCAGTGGAATATAAACAAAATGAGGTGAGCAAAAATGTATCGTTTACACAAGATGATTTACCGAGTAATGCCCGATGGAACAGGAAAACAGATTAACCCTTTCACTGGAAGAGAAGTATGGACTATTCCCGGTCGGAACAATAAACCAGTCTATAACAGCTTCAAATCCAAGCCCAAAGAAATCGAGATCCAAAACCCCGAAGGCTATTGTAATTTTTGTGCTACCAACTATAAAAACACCCCACCGGAAAAGGCCCGATTAGTAAAAACCGCCAAGGGCTATGAATTGCTTACCCGTCTTAATGCAGACCAAGTTTTTAGCCAAGCGCCTGCGTTTCGTCGAATTCCCAACCTTTTTGAGATAGTGACCAAGGACTACTGGGAAAAAAATTATAACTACAAGCTGGATGGGGTGAACAAGGAATGGAAGCAGCGCTATATTTCCAGTGATGAAGGGTTACAACATGTCTTAGGCATTATTGATCTTAAATTGAAGCTATCGGGCTTAACTGCTGAAAAAATTGCCGACAAGCCCAAAGAGAAAAAATTAAAGCTGGCCGATGCTTTTTTTTGCGGTGGTCATGAGCTTATTGTGGCCCAAAAGCATTTAAAACCAGGGGCTAAATATGATACTGATCTTTGCTCTTCCGGGGAACTTACCCAAGAAGAGCATTTTCACTATTTTAAATTTACTATTGAGGCCATGGAAGACATTTATGCTCATAACCGATATGTCCGGTATATAAGCATCTTTCAAAATTGGCTCAAAGATGCGGGCGCTTCATTTGATCATTTACACAAGCAACTAGTGGCCTTGGATGAATGGGGCACATCAGTTGAGCGAGAATTATCGCTGGTGCAATCCCATCCCAATATTTATAATGACATGGGAGCTAATTTTGCCTCATACAATAATTTGGTTATTGCTGAAAATGATTATGCCATGGCTTTTGTAGACCTTGGACATGTGCATCCGACCCTGGTTATTTATTCCAAAAGTGAACACTTACGTCCCAATGAGCATACTGATGAGGAACTGAGGGGATTCAGCGATCTGGTTCATGCCTGCCATTGCGCTATGGGAAAACAGATTTCCTGTAATGAGGAATGGTATTACAGTCCACGGGATGCGGTCATTCCCATGCCCTGGCACATTTCAATTAAATGGCGTGTGAATACACCGGCTGGATTTGAGGGCGGAACCAAAATTTATATCAATCCTATTGGACTGAACGATTTGCGGGATATTATGGTACCCAGATTATATGAGTTGCGGGATAAAAAAATCATTGATGGATTTAAAATTGCCGAGGAGTGCCCGGTACGTCCTAATTCCTTGCGTTATAATCAGCGCAAAGGTTATGAAACCGCAAAAAATCCTGACTTTAATAATCAGTCTTCATTATTAGTTGGTACAGGTCATCTATAGGCCAAAAGGCCTCTAAGAAGCCGGATCAGGTGTGAGTGAAGATTAATTGCTAAAGAGGGGGTTATCTTCATCCTCTTTACGTACTTTACTCAAAGAGGTGAAATCTCCGGATGGATAAAGCACAAATCCCTTGACCCGGCTGTCCATGGCTACGACATTCGTTTGGTACCATAAACTGACATAGGGCAGGTCATAGGCAATAATTTTTTGCACCAGGCTATAAACTTTTTTCCTTTTTTTAAGATTTAGGGTTTTTCTCCCTTCTTCTAAAAGATCATCAAGGTCCGGATTAATATACCGGCCTCGGTTAGCACCATTAGGTGGTACACTAGAAGAATGGAATAGATAATAATAAATATCCGGTTCTGTCACGCCTACCCATTGTAATGAGTAAAGTTGGAAATTGCCTGACTTGATGTCAGAAAAAAAAGTGCCCCATTCATAACTGCGTATTTCAAGGCCAATGCCTATTTCATTAAAATTTTGTTGAATTACTTCGGCCACACATTTACTCAATTCATTTTGTGAGGTTTTATAAAGCAAAGAAAATCGTTGCTCGGGACCCCGGCCATCGGGATCAATGAAACCTGCCTCATCCAAAAGTTTTTTGGCTTTTTTTGGATTATAATTATAAGTGGCCACCTGTGGATCATAGGCCCAATTATCAGGGGCAAGGACTCCGGTAGCAGGTTTAGCGAAATTTCCCAACAAATGCTGGATTATCGCTCCCCTATTAATGGACAAAGCGACGGCCTCTCTCACTGACCTGTTTTGTAAAATGGGATCTTCAAGATTGAATCCCAGATACGTATAATTGGTACCCATCTTTTGGACAATTTTAATTTCAGGATGGCCTTCCAAAGAATCAAGTGCATCAGGA
The DNA here is from genome assembly GCA_030625085.1 of Pseudomonadota bacterium. Lineage (GTDB taxonomy): Bacteria > SZUA-182 > SZUA-182 > DTGQ01 > DTGQ01 > DAOURK01. The sequence continues at coordinate 27,427 of DAOURK010000010.1, read as the reverse complement.
GATAAGGCATTTTGCAAAAAATCTAAATTCCCCTTTTTTAATTCTAACAACCGGATAGTTTCATCGGGGATAATTCGATAGATAATCGTAGATAAAGGTGGTGGCCCTCCAAAATATCCACTAACTGATTGAAATGTCAATGACTCATCAAGCTCCCATCTCATAAGACGAAAGGGGCCGGTCCCTATAGGTTGAGAAGAAAGGTTATAATTCGATTTTTCCCCTGACGGCTTAGGAACAATACCCATAGTCATATTTACCAGGAAGGGAGCAAATACTTTCTTTAATTGAAATTTGATACTATAAGGTGAAAGAATTTCTATATGAGCTATCTTTGTATAAGATTCCTTCAAGGGAGAGGGGAAATTGGGATTGAGCAGACTTTCAAAGGTATACCGAACATCTTCCGCTGTAAAATCTGTCCCATCATGAAACTTAACGCCCTGTCGAAGATAAAAGATATAGGAAGTGTCATTTGGCATTTCCCATCGCTCTGCCAAGTCCCCGGCCAGGATAGATTCGGGTGTCTTTTTTAATAATCCATTATAAACTATTTGAATTACCCGCGCAGAATAGGCATCAGTGGAAAGCCGAGGGTCCAAATTAGTCGGACTCCCTTCTAATCCAATTCTAAGGGAATCTGAAGAATCAAAATGTTTTGAAGTACAGGAAAAAATAAAAAAACTTGGGAGCAAGTACAGCATAAAAAGAAAACAGAGAAATACCCTGCCGGGAAAATTTTTATTTATTAGGAAATATTTCGAAATGGTCATATAATCATCTAAGAGAGTTAGAAAGATTGTTGAAACTGCCGGCAGCTTCATCCAGGGGATAGACAATTTTACCCGCCCGGAGGGTCATAATAGGAGCTCCAATAAGTTCTTGCCCTTGAAAAGGAGTATTTTCCCCTTTTGAATAAAATTGGCTGCCGATAACCACAAATTTTTTTTCAGGATCTATAATACAAATGTCTGCCTTTGCTCCAATGGATAAAGTTCCTGCCGGGATCTTTAAAATTTGAGCCGGATTATAGGAAAGCTTGGCAATTAATGTATCTAGGTCTAATTTTTTTGTATGGTAAAGATTAGTTAAAGAAACGGCCAACAGTGTTTCTAATCCTACAATCCCAAAGGGAGCCAAATTATATTCCTGTTCCTTTTCGGCCAGGGTATGCGGTGCATGATCACTGGCAATGGCATCTATAGTACCATCTCTTAAGCCTTCAATCAAGGCTTCTACATCCCTTTTAGTACGTAAAGGAGGATTTACTTTGGTATTGGTATCGAAACGTAAAACCATCTCTTCAGTGAGGCTAAAATGATGGGGGGTTACCTCAGCCGTAATGGGGGCCCCTTCTTTTTTCGCCTGCCGGATTAAAGACACGCTGCCGGCGCTGCTGACATGGGCAATATGAATAGGACCTCCAGTCATTTTAGCTAAAATAATGTCTCGGGAGACCATAATTTCCTCAGCTTCCCTGGGAATCCCCTTAAGACCAGTCAGGGTAGAAATAAGTCCTTCATTTACTAATCCATCAGCGCTTAAATGGATGTCTTCACAGTGAGAAATCATAGGTAAGTGGAAAAGCTGAGCATATTCCAAAGCTCGGCGCATTAAAAGAGGGTTCATCACCGGTTTTCCGTCATCAGAATAAGCCACCACTCCTTCCTCGTGAAGCTCAGCCATCTCCGATAATTCTTCTCCCATTGATCCTCTTGAGATAGCGCCAATGGGATATACATTGGCCAAATTAACCTCTTGTGCTCGACGTTTGATAAAATTTGTAATGGATTTGTTATCATTGACCGGCGTAGTATTCGGCATACAGGCCAAAGAGGTTACTCCCCCGGCCACAGCGGCCCTACAGCCGGTAGCAATAGTTTCTTTATCTTCTCTACCCGGCTCACGAAGGTGAACATGCATATCTACTAATCCAGGCACCACCAATTTCCCCTGAGCATTGATCAGATGGGTATCTTTGGTGGGAGAAATATCCTTTTCCATGGCCTTGATTTTTGTACCCTCAATTAACAGATCAAAACGACCATCAACCTTATTGGCAGGATCTATAACTCTAGCTCCTTGAATGATGATTTTCACCTTTTCCCCCCAAGAATGAGATAAAGTAAGGCCATACGAACAGCTATGCCATTAGTCACCTGATCCAAAATAAGCGAGAAAGGGGCATCCGCCACCCTTGGATCGATTTCAACCCCCCGATTGATTGGCCCTGGATGCATGATTAATACGCCCTCCTGCGCCTTGATCAATTTATCCGGGGTCAAGCCATAAAGCCTTGCATACTCACGTATTGATGGGAAAAAGACTCTTTTTTGTCTCTCCAATTGAATCCGCAAAAGCATGATTACGTCACAATCCCGTATTCCCTTTTCCAATGAATGTTCTATACTTACATCCAACTGTTCAATAAAGGGAGGTATAAGGGTAGGTGGCCCAATCAATCGCACCTTGGCCCCCATCTTGCCAAGGGCAAAAATATTGGATCTGGCAACTCGGCTGTGCAAGATATCCCCTACAATAGCTATCTGCAATCCCTTAATTTTCCCTTTATGCTCTTTAATAGTAAGCAAATCAACTAAAGCCTGAGTTGGGTGCTCATGCGCTCCATCACCGGCATTAATAACTGAAAATTTTGCTACTTGAGCTAAAAGATGGGGTGCCCCGGGAGCAGAATGCCTGATAACAATAATATCCGGATTCATTGCTTCCAATGTTTTGGCCATATCTTTCAAGCTTTCACCCTTGATCAAACTACTGGTAGATGGAGAAATATTGATAGTATCAGCACTGAGCCGTTTTGCAGCAATTTCAAAAGATATTCGGGTTCTCGTACTCGGTTCATGAAAAAAATTAATAACAGTTTTTCCACGAAGGGTGGGAACTTTCTTGATTGGGCGAGTAAGTATCTCTTTAAAAGATTCGGCTGTATCAAGAATGGTGCTGATTTCTTCTCTTTGTAAATCTTGAATACCTAACAAATCTTTTCTTTTAAACAATCTTATTTTTTCCCACTTTCATTGTTTATTATTTACCATCTGGTTTTTTCCGGAAAGGGAAGAATAAAAACTTTATCTTCATCTCCCGCTTCCTCCAAAGTAACCTTGACTGATTCGTCCTGACTGCTGTTAAAGGTCAAGCCAATGTAATCGGCACTTATAGGTAATTCCCTGTTCCCTCTGTCAACCAGTACAGCCAATTTAATGGTTTTAGGTCGCCCCAGATCCGTCAAGGCATCTAAAGCCGCTCGAATAGTTCTCCCTGTATAAAGGACATCGTCTATCAAGACAATATTTTTATTATCAACCGAAAAATTTATTTCTGTTTTTTTCAACACCGGCTTATAGGAAAAGCTGCTAATATCATCGCGGTAGAGTGTAGTATCGATAATACCGATTGGGAGCGAAGTTTGAGAAAGATTTTGAATATAATTATTAATCCTTTTCGCCAGATCTATACCTCTAGAGCGTATTCCTATAAGGGCCAGATTATTAAGGGGAGAATTTTCAGCAATGATTTGTCGGGCCATTTTTAGTAAGGCATTCTGGATATCTGCCTTGGTCATGATTACTTTTACTTTTTTTTCCATAATAAATAAACTATTTTTATTTTTTTATCAATTGTCCAGCTTAGGATTTATACTGAGGAAAAATATTCAACGGTTTTTTTAAGCCCATCAGCCAAAGAAATTTTGGGGGCCCAGTTCAGGGCATTGATTGCTTTTTGGGGAGTGATGACACTTCTTATTTGCTCCCCCTTTTTGGCTGATCCGTGGTTCTCTTTTATTTTTGCTTTTGTGAATTTCTTGATCTGTTGGAAAAGTTCATTTATGGAAGTTTCGATACCTGTTCCAATATTAAAAATATTACTGCCTGTAAAATTTAGAGCAGCTACATTGGCAGCGGCAACATCACTTACATTGATAAAATCCCTCGTTTGTTTTCCATCTCCATTAATAATTGGAGTTTTCCCGGAAAGCATGGACTCGGCAAATATGGCTACAACACCAGCTTCACCATAGGGATCTTGTCTTGGGCCATAAACATTAGCATATCGCAAAATTACATAGTCAAGGCCATAAACTTGCTGATAATAATAAAGATAATTTTCCACAGCTAACTTAGTCACCCCATATGGGCTTAAGGGACGGGTAGGATGATTTTCATCAGCAGGGAAATAGTCCTGTTCACCATAAATAGCGCCTCCAGTGGAAGCAAAAATAATCTTTCTTAGTCCATGGGTCAAAGATAACTTCAATAGATGAAGAGTACCAAGGATATTGATATTGGCATCAAAAATGGGGTCTTCTACAGATTTTCTCACATTGATCTGGGCTGCGTGATGACAAAGAATACTTGGTCTTTCTTGCGAAAATACCTCATTAAGCCGCTTGTCACGAATATCCAAATGATAGAATTTGGCCTTTGGATGGATATGAGATCGCTTCCCTGTAGAAAGATCATCAATAACACTCACCTTATGTCCGTCTTCAATCAAACTATCCGTGATATGCGACCCAATGAATCCCGCTCCTCCGGTAACGAAAATTTTCATATCATTCCCCTATATTTGTTGGCTGATCTTCTTTTTCATCCATTTTAGAGTTTCGGTAAGTCCTTCTTCCAGGCTGCACTGGGGAGTCCAATCCAACAGTTTCTGAGCTTTTTGGATATCGGGTTGTCGAACCTTAGGATCATCTACAGGGAGAGGATGAAAAACCAGTTGACTTTTCGATTCTGCTATTTTGCGTACTATTTCTGCAAACTGAAGAATGGTCATCTCTTTGGGATTACCAATATTAACAGGAGTTTGGCAATCTGATAATAGCAACCGATAAATTCCTTCAGCCAAATCGTCAACATAACAAAAACTCCGGGTTTGTGTTCCATCACCAAATATGGTCATATCTTTATTTTGAATGGCCTGAAATAGCATAGTCGGCACAACTCTTCCATCACCAATCCTCATTCTTGGGCCGAAGGTATTAAAAATTCGAACGATTCGAGTATCCACCCCATGATAGCGATTATAAGCCATAGTCAAAGCTTCAGCAAACCTTTTCGCCTCATCATAGACACCTCTGGGCCCAATGGGATTAACGTTCCCCCAGTAATCCTCTGTTTGAGGATGGACTAATGGGTCGCCGTAAACCTCGGAGGTCGAAGCCAAAAGAAATACTGCTTTTTTTTCTTTAGCCAGGCCAAGTGCTTTATGTGTGCCCAAAGATCCAACTTTAAGGGTTTGGATAGGGAGTTGTTGATAATCAAGTGGGCTGGCCGGACTGGCAAAGTGTAAGATATAATCTAATGGGCCATCAATATAAATATAATTGGTCACATCATGTTTGATAAAAAAAAATTTTTCCGAATGAAGATGGGCAATATTGGAAATATCTCCAGTGAGAAGATTATCTATACAAATGACCTCAAACCCCTTTTGAAGAAAATGGTCGCAAAGATGGGAGCCAAGAAAGCCTGCTCCACCTGTAATCAATATTTTGGGCATTTTTTCTCCTCGATCCTTCCCGGTTTTTCAAGACTTTGCATTTTGTAATATCGATAAATTATTTCACCCGGTTTTACCAATCCCAACTCTTCCCGGGCTATCCGATATATTGATTCGGGATCATTTCGTAACCGTTGGATTTTTTGGCGCAAAAAATTATTTTTTTTCGCCAGATCTAAAATATCCTCTTTAATATGATCTCGGTATTTTCGAAGGGAATAAATGCGTATTAAACTATGGGGACCCCCAAAAGAGGATAATAGTACCAGCAAGATAAATGCCGGCAAAACCCATTTCCAGATACAAGTAAAGAATTTTAAAGACATTCTTGTAAACCTGGAGAAAAAAATAAAATAATAAAAAGGAGTTCAAAATCCATATACAAAACAGACAGTTAAATAGGCCATCGTTTAGGCTCGGCGATTATAAAAAACACCCATCCCCTGAAAACGGGCCTCCTCGCCTAATTCCTCTTCTATACGAAGCAACTGATTATATTTAGCCACCCGATCCGTTCTGGAGATTGAACCTGTTTTGATTTGACCTGTATTACATGCTACAGCCAAATCAGCCAAAGTGGTATCTTCGGTTTCTCCTGATCGATGAGATATCACAGCCGTATAATTCGCTCTCTTGGCCATTTCAATAGCATCCAGCGTTTCAGTTAGTGTTCCGATTTGATTTAATTTAATAAGAATGGAATTGGCTATACCTTTTTCGATCCCCTCTTGTAGGATTTTCGTATTGGTTACAAACAAATCATCCCCAACTATTTGAATTTTTTTTCCAAGTCGTTGTGTGAGTATCCGCCATCCCTCCCAGTCATTTTCCGAAAGGCCGTCTTCAATGGAAATAATGGGGTAGGTATTAATCAATTTTTCATAAAAATCAACCAATTCTGTAGCCGATTTAGTTGGACTAGCTTCTGCAGCCAAAACATAGCTTCCTTTTTGATAAAGCTCACTGGCAGCCACATCTAAAGCTAAATATACATCTTGTCCCGGTTTATAACCTGCCTTTAAAATAGCATCCATAATCACTTCCAAGGCCTCTTCATTAGATTTAAGATTAGGGGCAAACCCTCCTTCATCCCCTACTGAGGTAACATATCCCCTGCTCTTTAAAACAGATTTTAAATTATGAAATACCTCGGCACCAATTCTTAATGCTTCACTAAATTTTTTAGCCCCAGCCGGCATAATCATAAACTCTTGAATATCTACATTATTATCCGCATGTTGTCCCCCATTCAAAATATTCATCATGGGAACAGGCAACTCCTTAGCATTCGTTCCTCCAATATAGCGATATAAGGGAAGGCCCATTTCTATGGCTGCTGCTTTAGCCACGGCTAAAGAAACCCCTAGAATGGCATTAGCTCCCAATTTTGATTTATTTTCCGTGCCATCAAGCTTAATAAGTTCACTATCTATAAAGGTTTGATCAACAGCATCATAGCCGATAATTTCTTTGGCGATAGTTTGGTTAATATTTTCTACAGCCTTGCATACCCCTTTCCCCATGTATCTACTCTTATCATTATCTCTTAACTCAATTGCTTCTCTTTCTCCTGTAGATGCTCCTGAAGGAACCGCTGCTCTACCAAAGGCGCCACTATCGAGAATCACATCGACTTCCACGGTCGGATTTCCTCGAGAATCAAGAATTTCTCTGGCTATAATTTCATAAATTTCACTCATTTTACGCCCTCCTCCTAGCTTTGTAAGGTTCCAATTTCGCTATCTAATTTCAAAAATCAAAAATACCATAAACAGTGGAGGAATTCAATAGAAAAACAATTTAATGAATTTTCGATCAAGAGAACGTAAAAATATATGGGAGAAATAATTTTCTCAGCTAAAAAAAGGTGGCCGGCTAATTTAATTTTACATTAAAATAAATTTCTTCTATAATTTAACCCTGTGAAATTATGGGGCAAGGGAACTGTGAATAACTTGTGGATAAATAGTCGGTAAAAAAGTGAAACTACCTGAAAAATAGAAGGGGACCATATTTTGCACAAAATTACAGCAAAGATTTATAGTAATAATTACAATTAATTACTCCTAGGCGGCTGCCGCAGATTACCTAATTAAAAAATTAAAGGAAAAGAAGAAAAGTTATCCACAACAAATAAAAATTATTCCTGCTTTGAGGCCTTAAAATGCAAAATAAATCACTAGAAACCAATCTTAATATCAACACTTTTTTTAGAAACATAAACTTAGATTAGTTCAAAATTTTTATTCTTTAAAATTTATTTTTTTCTTGACAATAATACTATATTAATACTATATATTGTATCAGGCATTGAGATACATACAATATAAGCTTATTTAAGTGCTTGTAAAGCCAATAAGTTGTTTACAAGTCAGACGAGGAGAGGATGTGAGATGAATGTTTTAGAAACGACTGATATGGCCCTTTTTGTTCGGACTTCCGCAGAAGATTTAAGCAATTGGGATAGAAAAAAAATTGTAGACGCTCTTGTACTCGAAACGGATATAGATGAAAATACGGCCATCCGAATCAGTAAAGAAGTAGAAAGTCAAATTATTTCCTCAAATCTTAAAACTATTACCGCTCCCTTAATTCGAGAATTGGTTGATGCCAAACTTATAGAGCAAGGACTGGAAAAAGCACGCTGGATGCATACTCGTTTGGGTATGCCGCTGTATGATGTTAATCAATTAATTTTACACCCAAATAAAGAGAATGCCAATGTGCCCCATGGGCCTGAAGCAACTAATCTGACCTTGGCAGAAAATATTAAAAAAGAATATGCTTTATTAGCTCTTTTTTCACAGGAAGTGGCCGATGCTCATATGAGGGGGGATATTCATATTCACGATTTAGGTTTTTGTGATCGCCCATATTGCTCAGGCCAATCATTAGAGTATGTCAAAAAATTTGGTCTGAATCTTCCCAATGCTTTATCCATGGCTAAGCCAGCCAAACATCCCGAGGTTTTATTAGCTCATATGGTAAAATTTGCTGCTGCCCTGCAAGGACATTTCGCCGGAGCCATTGGCTGGGATGCAGTCAATCTCTTTTTTGCGCCTTATCTGGTGGGAATGTCTGAGCGAGAGATGAAGCAATTGGCCCAGATCATGATTTTTGAATTTTCCCAGCAAGCTGTAGCCCGAGGGGGGCAAGCTATCTTTAGTGATATCAACCTCTATTGGGAAGTTCCAAATCATTTTGAAAAGGTTCCGGCTATTGGGCCCGGTGGAACTTATACAGGAAAAACCTATGGAGAATACAGGGAGGAAGCGCAAAAATTTGTTTGGGCTCTTTTCGATGTCTATATGGAAGGTGATGGTGCAGGAAGGCCCTTTTTCTTTCCCAAGCCTTTGGTTCATATTACGGAAAAATTTTTCCGTACCCCCGGGCATCAAGAATTCCTCCATCATATTTGTCAAGTAGCGGCAGATAAAGGTAATACATATTTTGTCTTTGATCGGGGAGATACGGCCAAAATTTCCGAGTGCTGCCGTTTAAGCTTTAAACTGGAGGACCAAGATTTAGAGGACGCCAAAAAGCCCTGGAAAATGAGATATTGTGCGCTTCAAAATATTACGCTCAACCTTCCCCGAATTGGCTATCAAGTAAAGGGAGATAACGCTAAACTTTTTGAGCGATTAACGGATTTGATGGAGATCTCTGCAGAAGCGCATATGCAAAAACGAGTCTTTATTGAAAAATTATTGGCCTTAGGGGAAACCGGCCCACTTTCTTTGCTCACTATGAATCAGGATGGCCGGTCATATCTGAAGCTGGAGCGTGCTTCTCATCTGATAGGCATGGTGGGATTAAATGAATTGGTAAAGATCCAACATGGCCAGGAAATGCATGAATCTAAAGAGGCTTTCATGTTAGGTCTCAAAATCATCTCTCATATAAAACTTCTGGCTGACCGACTATCCAAGAAGCATAAAATGAAATTTGTGCTTGAGCAAACCCCTGCTGAAAGCACTAGTTATCGATTTGCTAAGTTAGATTTAAAAGATTATGGTCAGCAAGCTGAACAAATTGTTAAAGGAGACAAGACTCAGGGAGAAATCTACTACACCAATTCCAGTTATTTTGATGTTCAGGCTCCTATCAACCCCATAGAACGAGTTAGACAGGAAGGTCTCTTTCATCCCTTGATTGAGGCCGGCGCCTTAACACACATCTGGTTGGGAGAGGCTAAACCCTTTAAAGAATCCCTAGCTAGTTTTGTTATCAAAACCTTTCAAAAGACCCTCAATGACCAAATTGCCTTTTCACCGGAATTTACCAGTTGCAATAATTGCAGCCGCACGAGCAGGGGGTTAAAAGATTCCTGCCCCCATTGTGGTTCCACCAACGTTGATGGGATTACTCGAATTACCGGTTATTTTACGAAAATTTCCAGTTGGAATAAGGGCAAGAAAGGAGAATTGAAAGATCGATTTCGGAACGAAAGGTATTTACAAAATGAGGAGATCAGTTATGAATAGATTTAAATTATTTTGGAAAGAAGATTGCCCAAAATGCCCGGCAGCCAAAAATGTTATCCGACAATTAAAATTAGACGGATTCCATACTATGGAACATAACCTGGAAACCTCGGAAGGATTAGCTGAGGCAGCCTTTTATAGCATTTTATCAACCCCGAGTATCCTTTTAACTGATGAAAAAGAAAATTTAGTCGCAGAATGGAGAGATCATATCCCCACTATTGATGAAGCTCGAAGCGCTGCAGTCGATGAAACAAAGCGACACTATGAAAACAATTGATTCTTGTTCCGTCGGACAAATCAAAGGATTTTATGAAACTTCCTTTCTTGACTGGTTCGGCAAAATTTCGTCAGTATTTTTTTTATCGGGATGTAATCTTCGCTGTCCTTACTGCCATAATCATGGACTGGTATTGAAGCCGCATTCTTTTCCTACAATCCCTCAACAAATGATAGAAAGCCGCTTACAGGAATTTGTCGGGTGGATTGACGGAATAGTTATTTCAGGAGGAGAGCCCTGTCTTTATTCACAATTGCCTGATTTAATAAAATTTTTTCGAAAATTGTCTTTTCTTGTAAAATTAGACACCAACGGCACCAAACCTGATATGCTCGCCTCACTTCTCGATGATGGTCTTATTGATTATGTAGCCATGGATGTGAAAGCCCCCTTAGATGATATTCGTTACAGCCGCTGTGTGGGAATACCTGTTTCTGTATCTCATATCAAAAGAAGTCTGGCCATTTTAGCTCAATCAGAAATTGGGTATGAATTGAGGATGACGGTGTGCCCCACATTGATTAAAGAAAAAGATATTAAGGATCTGGCCATCCAATTAGAGGGAGTCCAGAAATTTGTTTTGCAAGCTTTTAACCCCAAAAATACTTTAGATCCTGATTTGAGGAGCGTATCTCCTTATGATAATGATCAAATGATGGAATTTAAAAAAATTTTAGAGGAATATGTTGGGGAATGTAGAGTTATGGCCTAACTTTTTAATTTTATGTATTTTATTGCATACGTAGGAAATAAAATTCATACCTTTTTCATTCCTCCCTCGGAGTTAACTAATTACTTAACCTTTCAGCCCCTATGCCGACTTATCAATCAGGGATTGATATATTTTAAAGCACAAAAAAACATAAAGAAAGGAATTAATTTTTTATATCACTATAGTTTTCATCCCTTGGTATTCTTTGTACCTTTATGTTCTAAGGCGAATGAGATCTACACAATTTATCTTACCTCTTGGGAGCTAGGGAGTCTGAATGTTTAGCTAATTCCATTGCATGTATTTGCGCTGAGAAGCTAAAGGGCTAGTTATTTTAGAGCTTTATATATTTTTTTATCTCATATATGACTCTGTTGATTTAGTCCAAAATTGTGTATTTTTTGCGAAAAGAGCACTCATAAGATTATGTTTTTATTAAAGTACAATTTTGGCAATTTTATAAAATCATAGTAAATCAACGGAGTCATATATAGGCATATGTATTCATTAGGCATTTATTTTGCATACGTTTATCTAAGTAAAAGAAGTACAGAAAATCAACAAGCTATATAATTTTATTAATTTATTTTAAGCTGATGATGTTTGTTCTTATTAAAAAATGGAATTATGGCCTAATGTATCATCCTATAATGGGGTATCACCTCAAATTGAAAAAAAACGCGCAGTCACTATCTCGTTTAAACTGATTCCATTTATCTCTTTTATCTTTTTGTTCTTTCTATTATCCCCTTTATCCCCTTTTGTTTTTTGTTCCTTTTGGGGTCAAAATGTTCAAGCACAAAATTTTACACCTAACATACAAACCGTGCATCCCAATCAGTTAGTCAACACCGATGATCATTTAATCGAAGTGAGAGGTGAAAATCTTGATCAGATTTCTCGAATCATTCTTTCCCAGTCTCTTCCTTATATAAAAAGTACCTTATTAACAGAAAATAACTCTGTAGTGACAGCCCTCGATTTTCAAGATCCATACGTATATGCCATAACGGATGACTCCAAAATTTCAATTATCAACATAAGTGACCCCAACAATCCCCAAATAACCGGCATATTCGATTCATTCCAAAGCAGCACACAAGAAATTAAATCAATCACTCTACGTGACATTCAAGTCTTAGGCAATTATCTTTTTATTACTGATACACCTAATGGACTTTGGGTATTAAACATTTCCCAACCGTCATCACCAGAATATATAGCCCTTCAACCTGAGAACTTAGCTTGGGCAGTTTACGTAGAGGCTGACACGGATTTTCAGGGGAATGAGATCTACACAATTTATCTTACCTCCTTGGAGGATGGTTTACTTATTTATAGTTGGGACGGGAGCCAACTTGAACAAAAATCTAAATTACCTATACCGGGTATGTCAACTCCCCTTAATCTGGATATTATGCTTCATCCTCTTACTCAAGAACAATATCTCTATATCGCTAATGGTGATTCAGTCGTTATGTTTAAAAGGGAAGGAGATTCAGTAAGTCGGGTGAACGATCCCAATCGCCCTTTGAACAACAAATTTTTTCAGGAGGACCCAAATAATTTATATTATTCTTCTATTTGTGACGTGAAGGTTAAAAATGAATATCTCTATGTGCTCGATAATCAATATGGTCTTTATGTGGTGGATATGGGAAATCCACAAGTGCCTACAATTTCACATCGACTACCCTTGGCTGCCGATAGAGAGTCAATAACTATCCGGAACAATCTTGCTGTGGTGGCTGCCGGTGAACATGGCCTGGATTTGATTGATATCTCATTGCCCTCAGCCCCTGCTTTTATGCATCAGCTTTCTACTAATGGAGAGGCGGAGTTTATAGAAATTGAACCTGCCCAGGGTAAATATGTCTTTATTGCCAATGGCAATAACGGCTTTGCTTTGGCAGATATTCAACCCTTGATGAACCATCCCTCTATCGGGCATTTAGCTTTGAAGGGAAACATTGAGAACATAACTCTTTCAGAAAATCAAGCCTATGTGTCTACTGGGGAGTCAGGGTTAAAAATTGTTGATATACAAGATCCATGGGCCCCTCGCCTTAGTTATTCTTTAGAAAAATCAGATCTTATGTTAGAGGATCCTTATGAGGATTCTGTTAATGTTTTGGATTGCTGTTTATATGAGAATGGATTATATTTAGCCAATGAGACCACTTTATGTATATTTGATAATTCCAATAATCAAGAAAAACCCTCCTGGGTGAATGAAATCAAAATACCACTAAAAGATCCAAATGCTCCTCCTGATAAAATTAAATCAATAAGGATAAATAATAATTGCCTCTATATGTTTAGACGAACCCGGGGACTAGAGATTTTCCGAATTAAATCGCTGTTGGAGCTTCCCGATGGGCTTGGAAGCTTCTCTACGGACTCAATAAGTAACCAAAATATATGGGTAGAAGATTATCCCCATTATCCCGAAGATAAAGTATTCGCCTATCTTGCCGATGGGACGTACTATTTTGGGATTGTCGATGTATCCAAGCCTAAAGCTCCAGTAAAAAATTCTTATAAAAATGTTGGTCGCACCTTTGTTGATGTAGGAGTAAAAGGGGATTATGCTTATTTAATAGATGGAAGTTATAGCAGCATTACAGTAGTAAAAACAAATATACATGAAGAAAACACAGATCCGGAAATTATTGAAAGGATGGAAATTATTAACGATAACTACTTAGTAGCGTGTTCAATTTGGGATGACTTTTTATATGCAGCCGGTACTGGTTATGGAATATGGATCATAGATATATCTATCCCTTCATACCCAATCATTTTAAACAGTTTAGCTATTCCACGAGGAACTAGTGCTGTTTCAGCTACTCAAAACCAGATCTATATTGGGGAACAAAGTGATATGCTCCATATTTATTCCGCCCCTAGAAACCTTCCTCTTCTCAATCCGGCGGACCCCAATCAAATCTTGGATCTCCAAGATCCGAATCGAGATCCCAACGTTGCCCTGTTCCGTATTCCAAAAGGATTACCCTCGGGGTTCTTTGATCTTACCTTTCTCAGTAATGAAAGAAAAAAAATTCAAAAATATAAATCCTTACAAATTGAAAAATGCACAACTATTGATTTAAAAGCAGGGCTAAACCTTTTTGGTTACCCAGGGAAGGTTCCCCCTGAATATTTAGCGTCGGATAATTTAATCAAAGCAATTGATTCTACGGGAAAAGTCCATTCTCTCAGGCAGGAAAACCCCACCCAAATATCTTATTGGCAATCAGATATGGTAATTGACCCTTTTACCATAGCAGATAATCGAGGCTATTTATTATATTTACAGGAAGATAAACTCTGTGTAGATTTTAGAACATCTTACTATTTCCCCTTGGAGGTAATATTACATCAACTTGGCTATGAATTAAAGGAAGGGGCTGTTCACTGGATTTCTTTTCCTGTAAAGGATGAGGAACAATCTTCTTCATTTAAAATCCTTGGAAAATTAAAAAAACTCCCCGGCGTAAACAATCTGAGTAAAATGCAAAAACTGAACAAGTTTTCAGGAAAATGGGAATCTGTTTACGATTTTTTTGACCAGCAGTGCGGTCAGAATTTTGTTATTAAAAAAGGGGAAGGATATTTATTGTATAGTAAGGATTAAAATTAAATTACGAATTACGAATTAATGATCGGCTGGGAAGCCACATAAATAAAATAAAAATCCCTATGCTTTCTAGTTCGTTTTATTCACTATTGGAATACTATTTTGTTTTATATTTTTTGAGATGGGCAAGGTGAAGAAAAAAGTTGATCCCTCTCCTTTTTGTGAATCAAGCCAAATTTTTCCACCATGACTTTCAACAATTCTTTTTACAATAGCCAGGCCAACTCCATTTCCCTCAACATTCTTCGATTCACTTAACCTTTGAAAGATTTTAAAAATTTTATCATGATATTCTTTTTCAATCCCAATCCCATTGTCTTTAACAAAAAATTCATATTCTGTCTTTCTTTCAAAATAGCCAATTTCTATTAACCCCGCACTCTCCAGCCCCATGAATTTAATAGAGTTTGAGATAAGGTTCATGAATACTTGAAGAATTCTATTAGGACTACAAAAAACAGTTGGGAAATTATCCGGATAAATTAATTGTATATTATTTTCTTTGATTTTAGGATTTAGTTCTTCAACAGCTCTTTGAACGATTTGAACTATTGGATAAACGAGAAAATCCTCTTCAATAGTTCCAATTTTAGAAAACTCTAAAATATCGATAATTAATTTCTCCATATTTTCTGCATTTTTTTTGATTCGTTCAAGATAATAGATCACATCATCACCAAATTCAGCTTTATGATCATTTAAAAGAATATAAGTAAAGTCCTGAAGGATATGGAGGGGGGATTTCAAATCATGGGAAACAATGGAAACAAAATTTTGCAGCTCTTCATTCTTTTCTTCCACGTCCTTAATTTTTCTCTCTAATTCCTGTTGAAAACTTTTTTTCTCAGTGATATCTTCTCCTATATTGATGCTCATGATATTCTGTTTCTCATCCACTATAAAAGTACTACGCCAAAAAATTGTTCTGTATATTCCTTCCTTAGTTACAATCGGACATTCAAAAGAAAAAACAGTTTTTTGGGGAAAAGCCCTTTTAAAATGCTCAAGGCATTTTTTTCTATTTTCAGGGGGAATCATCAATTGAAGCCAGTTACTTCCAATAGCATCAGCTTTTTTATACCCAATCAATTGTTCACACTTTTTATTAAAAAGGATTATTTCTCCTTCCTGGTTTAATACTAAAATCAAAACATCCGCTGTTTCAATAAATTGCTTTTCAATTTCTCTTTTTTCATCTAGTTGAGGTTGTGATTTTTCCAATTTTTCTCTGACTTGTTTATTATCATAATAAAATTTTAGATGCTCATCCTTCTTATTTGATTGCTTTGGCAAGTGATCATCAATTTTAGCCTCCTGATTGATTTCATCTTGTTGATTGAGTCCAATTTTCTCAGAGGTATCTTTAATTAAGCTCCCCCCCACTCCCGCTTGCCTGCTATTCTTATCTATTGATCGTGTAATACAGCTTATAAAAAAGAAAATAACAAGACACACTATTAAAATGATCCCCGCCAAAATAAAAAAAAGTGCTTTTTGTAAATGATAATAGGGAGACAGGGCTAAAGTTAGCGGCTCTTCTATTATAATACCCCAATCGGTTTTCTCAATAAGGCTCAATGTACCAATAACCTTAATATTTTTATGATTATAATAGATTTCCGGACTTTTTAGACCCTTTTCATGAATTCCGACAAGAAATTGTTTTACCATTTCAATATGGCTAAAATCGATGGCAGCAAAATGCGGCTCAAGGTTAGAATGGGCAATTAATTTCCCGTTTTTGTCAATCACATAAGCTGTTTTTCCATCTCCCAATCTAACGTCTAAAAAATTTTCCCAAAGTCCTTGGAATGATACGGCAGCCTTGATCACACCATTAATTTTATTGTTGGAATAATTTTTGATAGGAATAGAAATATCAATCATTGGTAATACATGAGAAGACGGATATACCGGGCTAATAAATATTTTTTTTAGAACAGAGATTTTATCTTCCTTAGGGTACCCTTTAGATGCCCAATCATTATTGATAAGGTCAGGGGGATTTTTAAAAACGGTCAGACGCTTTTTCCCCATATTATCAAAAAGTGTTAAGCGACCAACATCAGGCATTTTTTTTAAATAACGATCAAATAAATTCTCTTGTTGATATTCCCAATTTTCTCTCTCTGCTAAATGGTCGGCCAAGGAAAAAAGATCATTGATAATTGAGGAAAGGAAAAGCTCATTTTTTTCTTTAATATTCGTTGATAATTCTATGTTTTTATTGGTTATTTCTTGAATTATATAGGCTTTAAAACAAAATGAACAAATAAAAGAAAAAAAAATGAAAGAGATTATAAAGATGAGATTTATAGATATAATAAGTTTTTTTTTAATTTTCTTACACCAAACTATGGAATGGGATTTTTCCATGAGAAGTTTAAAAAAATCCAGCCTAAAAATTAATAATTGTTAATGAATAATTAACTTTATATTATTTAAATATAACATAATTTAACATATTTATCAACCCAATCAATCAAAAGGCCGGCACTTCTCATTTTGAATGGGTGTAAGTCGGCAAAATGAGAATTACTGATCGAAAAACAAAAGAGGAACTTAGATAAACCAGTTGGCTTCTAAAAAGGTTCTCTTTGAAATATTAAAGCGGGTCGGGACCGCCATAAGCCCCCATAGTATTCCGGGAGCCGTCAGGGTTATTATAAATGGGTTCAGGGTCCGCGCTATGTCGGCAGAGAGATTCGTTTTGAAGTCGGTAATCTCCACAATTCGGATCAACAAATAGACGGCTTAAAGCTAAATTATTGCCATTTTTTACTCCTGAAGTCTAGTCAAGATAAGAATATGATTTATAAATCATATTGACAGCATTAATGCTTAAGGATATACTTTTCGCTATACATTCATTTATAATGAGCCTGTCTGAAAAACAAGAAATAAACAAATCAAAATTGAGACCCTAACCATATCTTAAAAGATGATATATAAACAAAAATCACGTTCATTTACCATATTACCTGAGCAGCCCCATCAGCGTATTGATTATTTTCTTAGCCGCCAAAACTTGGATTTATCACGATCACGAATTCAGAAACTCCTGCAAACACAACACATAACTGTTAACGGCCTCCCCATAAGCAAAGCCAGTTATGTGCTTCGCCCACAAGACGTTGTTATAATTACTCTGCCGGAGCCGGTGGAATCAAACATTTTACCCGAAAATATTCCCCTTGATATAGTATATGAGGATGAATCGATTATTGTTGTCAATAAACCGGCTGGTATGGTAGTTCATCCAGCGGTAGGAAATTATACTGGAACAATGGTAAATGCTCTTTTATACCATTGTCGATTTCTTTCCGGCATAGGTGGGGTTACCAGGCCGGGCATAGTCCATCGGCTGGATAAAAATACTTCAGGATTACTCGTTGTAGCTAAAACTGACATGGCCCATCTGAGTTTGAGTGAACAAATCAAAGCCCGGACGGTAAAACGAATCTATAAGGCTTTAGTCTATGGGATACCCACACCGACTGAAGGAGAAATAAAAAGTCAAATTGGACGTCATATTACTGATCGAAAAAAAATGTCCACCAAGACAAAAAAAGGTAGGTTAGCTATTACTCATTTTAATGTAGAAGAATATTTTTCTGATTATGCCCTCCTTAAAATTTGTCTTAAAACCGGCCGTACCCACCAAATTCGCGTACATTTAAGCTCTATTAACCATCCCGTGGTAGGGGATTCTGTCTATGGATATCGTCATCCCCCGCCATATACGAAAAACTATCCTCAAGTGCACCAAGCTATTACTCAATTAAAAAGGCAGGCTCTCCATGCCCAAGTATTGGGTTTGGTGCATCCTGAACAAAAAAAATATCTGGAGTTCAGTGCTCCATTACCAGACAAGGTTGCTCATTTAGTGGATTTATTACGAAAAATCAAAGAGCTAATAAAGCGGTAGGTCCGCAAAAAAATAAAAAAATGAGGCGCAATAATTCTCATTTTGCACTCTATTTGTAGTAAAGCTTGTAGTAAAGCTGACAATATATTCGCTGAAGAGATATAGGCAGGCTTTTTGTAAAACTTCTGAGCGGAGATGAACGCTAAGAATTGCTGAATGTAGTATTTTTAATTCTTTACATTACAAGACGAATAATGTAAAATAATGCATTTATTTTTAACAAAATGCTGAACAAAATCAAAAAGATATAATAAAAAAAAGAGGATGGCTTTTTGAAAGCTTTAGGCCGACAAATAGTTGCGGATTACTATAATTGCGACGAGAATATTTTAAATAATCCTAAGCTTATTAAAAGCCTCATTTAGTTTACCTCATTTTGTAAGAGACTTACTGTCAAATGGAAATAAACTTTAATCACTTGCGTTTTTTAGATGCCGATACAGAATATGCTGCAGCCCAGTTAATTCTTTTAGGTTGCCCTTTTGACGGGACGACGACGTATCAGCCGGGGTCTCGATTTGCCCCCACCGCTATCAGAGAAGCCTCCCAGTCTTTGGAAAGCTATAGCCCCATTCAAAAAAAAGACCTTTCACAGATCAGCCTCTGCGATCTCGGAGATTTGGAACTTCCCTTTGGAAATACTCCTCGCATCCTCAATTTGATTGAGCAAGCCATCACCCGGCTTCTCAGCGATGAAAAAATCCCCATTGTCCTGGGAGGAGAACATTTGATCACTCTTCCCATTATATCAGCCTTTAGGGAACCCTATCCCGATCTTATACTGGTCCATTTAGACGCGCATACAGATTTGCGGGATGAATATTTAGGGGAAAAACTATCTCATGCTACCGTTATGCGAAGAGTAATAGAATTAATCGGAAACGAAAATTTGATTCAAGTAGGCATTCGGTCTGGAACTCAGGAAGAATTTGCTTTCGCCAGCCGGATTGGTTGTCAATATAACACCAAAAACCAACAGGATTTATCCACTTTACAACAAAAAATTAAAGGTAAAAATATTTACATTAGCCTGGATTTGGATATCCTCGACCCTTCAATACTCCCCGGGACAGGCAATCCAGAGCCGGGAGGCTATAGTTTCAGGCACCTGATTGAAGTTCTGTCGGTTTTTAAGACGGGAAATGTGGTGGGTATGGATATTGTGGAATTACTTCCTTATCAAACCCCTCACCAAATTAGTTGCATTGCAGCAGCTACAATTTTGAAAGAATCTCTCCTGCTCTATTTTACAGGATCTTAAAAAAACTCTTCTCGGACACCTTTTTGTCATAACTGCTCATTAAACCACTGATCACTTAATCTAATATTAAGAAGCTGTAACTGCCAAATTTTGATTCGGACAGGGATAAAGGGTTTTTCTGGAGGAAGTCGTCTTTTCAATCCTCGGTACAAATTCCCATTTTGAATGGTATTTTTCAAGTTTTTTGACCAGGAGAGAATGGAGGCCATGGCCAGCCTTATGCGCAATCACATGACCAATAATTGGTCGCCCAAGAAGATAAAGATCGCCTATAAAATCTATTATTTTATGACAAACAAATTCGTCTTCGAACCTCAAACCCCCATTTAAAATATGGTAGTCACCAATCACAATTGCATTATCCAGAGAACCCCCTTTTATCAATCCCGCCTTTCTTAGTTCTTTTACTTCATTTAAAAATCCAAAGGTTCGGGCACGGGAAATTTTTTTAATAAAATTAGCTTCGGAAAGTGAATAATGCGTTTGTTGCTTATTGATCAAAGGGTGCTTAAAATCAATGGCATAAGTAATCTCCAATTCCTCTGAGGGGACAATCTTGATAAATTTTTCATTTGTACCCACCCGGATAGGTCTTCGAATTTTTAGATATTTTTTTGGCACAGGTTGTTCTAATATTCCTGCTTCTTGTAAAAGGAATACAAAAGGAGCAGAGCTGCCATCCATAATGGGCACTTCTGCGGAATCAATCTCAATAAGGAGGTTATCAACACCCAATCCAGCTAAGGCAGCCAACAAATGTTCCACTGTTTGAATATCATATCCGTCCTTGGAAAGAGTTGTTGCATAATTCACTGTTGATAAATTTTGATATGATGCTTCGATAAGCAAATTATCGGCTTGAACATCAGTGCGTTTAAACTTGATTCCACTATTTGGTCCAGCAGGGACAAACCTTATTCGAGCTTTTTTCCCCGAGTGAAGACCAATGCCGGCACAATTAATGACTTTTCTAATAGTCCTTTGATAATAAATCATCCCTTTATCCTATTATTTATTTTATAATTCTCATTCAATTTTCGCGCTATTAATGACTCAGTTGATTTACTATGATTTTATAAAATTACCAAAATTGTAGTTTAATAAAAACAAAATGTTATGAGTGCTCTTTTCGCAAAAAATACTCAGTTTTGTACTAAATCAACAGCGTCATTAATTGCTTTTAAATATTTTTAAACTATTTTTTTAAGGTATTCTTTTGTGTTTAGCAATTTATATGCCATATTACCAATCAATTTTTTTCGCTTATAAATCAATACCTTTCACCTCGTCAGCAAAAAGGGCTTCTTTTTTTTGTAAAAAAAATACTACAATTAACTAAAAAATCCGTTAATTTTATTTATTGTTAATAAAATCAATGGGTAATACTGTCTAAAAATATAGACGGTATTTTATGAATCTCACAACCGCTTTACTTTTCCTTTATATAATCACATTTCTTACTTCCGCATACCATTTTATTTTTTTCCTGAACCAGAAAAGAGAACCCGCATTGAGGACATTTTTCAGGAATTGGTTTTTGCCAAGTGGAGAAAGTACACTTCGGATATTTACTGCAGCTATAAAAAATCCTCCCCCGCTTTGTTTTTCGCTCTGTCAAGTATCCTTTACAGTCGGGCTCGGGACAAGAGATCCCAATACTGATAGGTTTAATAAATTTGCATTTGGGGTATTCAACACAAGATAAAAATCGTCCATAGGGACCTGCCTTAATCTGCATGGCAGCCCCGCATTTTTCACATTTTTCATTTTTCACCAATTCAATGCTTTGCTGCGCAGGCTTATCAACTGAAACTGTATGTTTACATGATGGATAAGCTGAACAAGCTAAAAAACTACCAAACCGACTACGTTTTAAAACCATAGGGCTACCGCATTTATCACATTTTTGATCTTGGTGTTCACTTTCCTTAATTAAGATTTTACCATCTTCTCCTCTTTCGAATTCCTTGGCGTTTTTACATTCCGGATATCCTGTACAGGATAAAAATTTTCCATTTTTTCCCCATTTAATAGCCATTTTTTTCCCGCATTTTTCGCAAACGATATCTGTAAGAACTCCCTCTCTTTTCACGTCCTTCATACTGCTTTCGGCTTTTTTAACATACTTGACGAATGAGTCGTAAAAAGAATGAAGTGCTTTGACCCACTCTCTTTTGCCTTCTTCAATCTCATCAAGACTGGTCTCCATCTGAGCAGTAAATTTTATATCCAAAACCTCAGGGAAACAATCTACCAATAAATCGTTTACTAATATTCCGAGCTCGGTAGGAAAAAATTTTCCCTTCCCATCTTTTTTATCAACATACTGCCTATTTACAATAGTACTCAAAATGGTTGCATAGGTACTGGGACGCCCAATACCCCTTTCTTCCAACTCCTTGACTAATGTAGCATCAGAAAAACGGGGACGTGGCTGTGTAAAGTGCTGCAGTGGTTCTAATTTTTGTAATACCGTAGTTTCTCCTGTGTTCAAGTTCGGTAATTGTTTTTGTTTGTCAGACGCAGGTTCGGTCTCTTGGTTTATCTTTGCAGGATCATCATCAATTCCCTCTTGATAAAGCTTTGTATATCCTTTAAAAGTTACAATTGAGCCGGTAGCCCGGAAAAGATATTTTGCGGCCTGCAAATCAATGGTAGTTAAATCTATCAAGGCATCTTTCATTTGACTGGCAATAAAACGATTCCAAATGAGCTGATACAACCGAAATTCATCATTTTTTAAAAAGGATTTAATTTTTTCCGGCTCCCGCATTACAGAAGTTGGACGAATGGCTTCGTGCGCATCCTGAACACGATTTTTATTCTTATATATTCGTGGCTTATTAGGCAAATAATCAATTCCAAAACAATCACGTATATATTCTCTGGCTTCAGCCAAAGATTCATCAGCAATTCGGGTAGAATCCGTCCTCATATAGGTGATTAACCCCACACTCCCCTCGCTTCCCAGCTCAATCCCTTCATAAAGTCTCTGGGCAAACAACATGGTTTTTTTTACCGGAAATCGAAATTTTCGAAAGGCTTCTTGTTGCATTTTACTCGTAGTAAAGGCGGCAACCGGCGATCTCTTTTTCTTTTTTCTATCAATTTTAACAACGCGAAATTCTTGATCTTGAACTTCATCCACCACTTTCTGAGTTTCAGCCTCGGTTCCCAGTTTAGCTTTTTGGTCTCCTATACGAAAAATTTTTGCTGTAAAGGGGGGAGGGGTATTCCCTTTCAAATGAGCTGTAAGAGTCCAGTACTCCTCTGATACAAATTCTTTGATTTCCCTTTCCCTTTCACAAACAATCCTTACGGCAACGGATTGCACCCGTCCTGCGCTTAATCCCCAACGAACCTTACGCCATAAAATGGGGCTGATTTTATATCCTACTAACCGATCTAAAATTCTACGTGCCTGTTGAGCGCTCACCTTATATTCATCAATTTGTCCTGGATTGGCCAAAGCTTGGAGAACTGCTTTTTTTGTAATCTCATTAAAAAGCACTCTGTAAATCTGATAGTTATTCTTACCCCTCTTCAGCTCATTCGCAATATGCCAGCTAATCGCCTCGCCCTCCCGATCCGGGTCAGGCGCTAAGTAAATCGTTTTTACCTTTTTAGCCTCTTTTTTGATTTCCGATAAGACTTTTTCTTTACCCTCAATAGTAATATATTCCGGGGCAAAATCATGGGCAACATCTACTCCCAATCGATTGGAAGGAAGATCTTTTACATGCCCCACCGAGGCTTTTACCGCATATTTGGAGCCTAAAAATTTAGACAATGTTTTTACCTTGGTTGGAGACTCAACAATAATCAAAGTATCAGCCATTCTTATGTCCTCTATTTTTCTCTATAATCTAAAAAATAACTTGCCTGGCAACTGTTTTATAACCCCTTTCATTTCTAATGTCAATAAAATGTTATGAACATGAGCAGGAGATGCTCCGCTTTTTTGAATGATAAGATCAATTGGTATGGGATCATAAGATAAAAAAGAGATAATTTTAACTTCTTCTTCATTCATCTCCGGAAAAATGGATCTTGTGGAGTGTGCTTTTTCTTCTTTATAAACGTGAAAACCTAATTCTTCAAAAATATCTTCGCTGTCTTCAACCAATCGTGCCCCTTGTTTAATTAATTGATTGGTTCCCTTGCTATTCGGAGAGGTGATATTTCCGGGAACGGCCAGAACTTCCCTCCCCTCATCTAAAGCACAGTTTGCCGAAATCAAGGCACCGCTTTTTTCTCTAGCCTCAATTACCAACAAACCCGGACAAAGACCACTAATAATTCGATTACGAATTGGGAAATTCCTCTTATGTGGTTCAGTACCAAAAGGAAATTCAGAGATCACCGCACCATTTTCGGTAATATGTTTCATTAAATTTTTATTTTCCGGTGGATATATCACATCCAGACCGCTTCCAAGTACCGCTATAGTTTTCCCTCCCCCTTTGATTGCCGTTTGGTGGGCCATGCTATCAACTCCACGAGCCATTCCGCTGACTATCCAAAATCCATAAGCTATCAATTCGTTAACAATTCTCTCGCTAACCACTTGCCCATAATGGCTTATCTTCCTCGATCCTACTATAGCTAAGCTTTTGCTGGTATCCTCAGGAAGGGTGCCTTTAATATATAAGGCCAAGGGAGGATCAGAAATTTCCTTTAATAAACGTGGAAATTCCCTATTAAGCTGGGTGATAATACGTATACCGCTTAATTTTGCCTTTTTCTCTTCTTGGGTAAAAATTTTCCCCGGATCAGTGCTTTTTAAATTTCGAATAAATGAAGGAGAAGCTGCCGGCCAAGAGGCTAACCTTTCTTTACTCTGAAAAATATCTTGTGCCGAACCAAACTGCTTAATTATCTGTATTTTTTGACTTGCACTCATGCCACCAATAGCATTGAGTGCAATCAAGCATTCTCTTTCTTCCATATACTTATATTTTACTTACCTAACCAACACAAACCGGAGCTAAACAGTACTATTTACCGCAAATAAAAATATTTTTTTCTGCCCATCTTACCCTTTGCGTACGTACACTGCGTGGTAATTAAAACATTTACCATGAAAACGCATTTCGAAAAATATACTTTACTGAAAAAATAAGATTTTTTCATCCTCGGGGGTGAACATCTTGTTCATGAGCGTTTACTATAGAAAAACTCATACCTCAAAACTCAACCACTCATGGGATAAGGCGCACAGATTTAATTATTACAGGATCGACCGGCACATCTCTATGCTGAGTTTTCATAGCCGTGGAAACCTGTCCAATTTTGGTAACCACATCCATTCCTTCGATTACTTTCCCAAATACACAATACCCATATCCTTGTTTCGTTTCGTTCCTGTGGTCAAGAAAATGATTGTCTTTTAAGTTGATAAAAAATTGAGAAGTGGCGCTATCAATAACTCCAGTCCTGGCCATGGCCAACGTACCAATAGTATTACTTATTTTGTTCGTTGCTTCGTTTTTAATCGGCTGGCGAGTTGGCTTTTTTCCCATGTCAGGGGTAAATCCTCCTGCCTGGATTACGAATTTTGGTACAACCCGGTGAAAAATAGTCCCGGTGAAAAATTTTTCTTTAGTATAATCCAAAAAATTTTTTACCGTGACCGGCGCTTCTTTTTGAAAAAGTTCAATTTTAATCTTTCCCATAGAAGTTTCCATTAAAACAATAGGGTTTTTACTCTGCTCAACATCTTTTTGTTTGATTTCGGTTTTCGTCTCTTCTTGAACGATCGTTTTTGTTTCTGCGGGTTTTTTGGCCTGGTCTTCAGCCCCGGCATGCACTGATGAGGTAATAATCGTCAAGGCCAAAAAACAGTTGAAAAAAACCAGTATTACTCCCTTTAAAAACATGTTCATATACCCTCGCTTTTCGATAAAAAATGAATAGTTATTAAAAATAACGCTTAAATATTATTAACCCCTGATTTTCAAAATAAAAATTATATAAAATGTAAAAATATTGTCAAGAAAAAGACTGTTGATTAATTAAATGATAAAGAAATCACTATTCTTTGAACGGGACTTTATAAGCCTCTCGATATACCGGCATTATAAAAAAGGGGATTTTAATGATTATAATATTTAATATTTGATCGAAAAGAAGGAATATTCCCCTGTAAAATCCCCCCATTCACAATCGACACTTCTTACTATTGCCCCAGGAGGACCAACGTGACACCACGCTACCAACTTTTCAACATCACCCTTCTCTCCTTCAATTATAACCTCCACCCCAGCATCCATCAAATTTTTAACCCATCCCTTTAACCCCAGCCTATCAGCCTCAGATTTGGTTGTATACCGAAAAAATACCCCTTGCACCATCCCCGAAATAAATAGATGAGCTCGAGATTTCATGTTTACTATTCCTTATACCAGGGACCATTACATTCGCTCAATAAGCTTTAAACAACTTCCTGGTTTCCCTTTCTCTTTATATATATATCAATTGAGCCCCTATATATATGACTCCGTTGATTTACTATGATTTTATAAAATTGCCAAAATTGTACTTTAATAAAAACAAAATGTTATGAGTGCTCTTTTCGCAAAAAACACTCAATTTTGGACTAAATCAAACAGAGTCATCTATGAATCCCATTAAAAAAAATTATTTGACCTTAACAACCTGATTACGTAAAAGTCTTTGAAGTTCATTTATGAACTGATTAATATCGCTAAATTCTCGATAGACTGAAGCAAAACGAACATAAGCAATCTCATCAAGATCATATAACCAATCCAGGACTAATTCTCCAATCGCACTACTTTTAATCTCTTTGCCAAAGGAATCTTGAATTTTTTCCTCCACCTGATCAACAAATTTTTCTAATACATACAGACTAATGGGTCTTTTTTCACCTGCTTTAATTAATCCGTTTAATAACTTATTCCGATCAAAGGATTCTCGGCTGTTGTCTTTCTTGATCACCATGGAGCAAATTTCCTCCAGCCGCTCATAGGTTGTAAATCTTCGATTACAACCAAGACATTCACGCCTCCTTCTTACAGACAAACCTCCTTCACTATCCCTAGAGTCTAAAACCTTATTTTCTGAAAATTTACAATAAGGGCATTTCATAATCTGATCATCCCATATTTAATCTTACTATCTAACTTATTGAAAAGCCTTTATATTCAAATTATTTGTTATCTTAAAAACTATATGCCTAAAAATTAATTGCCAAGTAATAACCTAGTTTTGAATCAGCCCTGACGTACATCTTTACCTCTGAAATATTGAGCCTCAATGACTTATGATTAAAAAGTTTGCGAAAATTTTTTTACAGACTGCCTGCCAGCCCTTGATATGACAGCAACTAAAATTCATGCGCCATAGATGGTTTTGAATACCTTCCCTATAATGCCGTGTCTCGTATATATCTTATTATCACCTTTTTGTAAAAAAATCTACCTTTTTATTAAGTTACCCTGGGTTTTCGATATAAGGGATTTTTTAAATTTGTAAAGCCTTAGTAAATGTAGTCCCAGAAAGGCGAAATATTTTTCATAGCTCCTTTAAATTTAATAAGTTAGCCTATGTTTTGCAACTCATTGTTTTTTAATGGCA
>DAOURK010000192.1 GCA_030625085.1 Pseudomonadota bacterium | reverse complement strand
GAATAGAAATTCTAAACAAAAAAAAATGATAAAAAAAATTCAAAAAATTATCAAAGATGTATATTTTCCAGAAAAGTTGATAGATATCTTTAAATTTAGATTAACTGCTTAAAATCCAACGGGAGTTTTTTTCTATAGCTCATAGAAGCACGATTATGTTCTGTTTTAAGGGATGCTTTCTCAGTGCTATGCGCAACGGTTAACCGGGTGCCGGACGGCTATTATTACCTTCTGACTGCGGCCAAAAGCGTGGCCGGGAAATGGTTGGATTCCCCCCCCAAAAAGCCGGAGGAAGAGCTTTTAAGCTGTCTTGAAGCCTGCGGTGTTATGCTCCGGCCGAAAGCCGATCTGACTTCCCCCGGTGATCTTGAGGTATCTTCAGGGGAAAAAGCCGTTGAGGGTCGAAGACCCAGCCGGCCGCACCACGATCTTTTCACCCGGCAGCATTTAATCGAGCGCGGCCAATGGTTTCGGGACCTCGGCATCAGGTGTTTCGGCTCCGGCAATTTAGAGCAGGCCGGAAGGCTCTTTCGTCTGGCTATCAACTCCAAAATGGAAGGCTTATACTCTGTCTGGAACATGGCCAGGCTTCAAGCAGCACTTAATAAGAAGGCTAATGCCGAAATTTTTTATAAGGCTGCCCTGGGCTTTCCCATGCCGGATGAACTAAAGGAGCGGATTCTCTCTGAGCTAAAGAGTTATTCATCAGGAAAAGCAACCCCAACCGGGCCCGTTTCAGTGGGAGAGGGTCATGATCTGGTTTTAGGCTTTTTAGAAAAGAGCAGTGAAGAGAAAAGCCTTTTAATGGGCAGCCTGAAATCACATGAATCCAACCATTATCCGCCACCCAAAACTATTCTCTGGGAGCTGACCTTGAGGTGCCAGTGCTGCTGCAGCCACTGCGCAGCTTCCGGGGGAAAGCCCAGACCGGATGAGCTGAGCACCCAAGAGGCCCTTTCTGTCTGCGATCAGATAGCCGAACTCGGCATATCCTCAGTTTGCCTCATGGGGGGCGAGGCCCTGCTTCGTCCGGATTGGGAAAATATCTCCCGGCGACTCAGAGAACACGGGTTGAATCTGGGGCTGGCCACCAATGGAATAGCTCTTGATTTAAAAAACTGGTCTAAGCTGGAAAGTCTGGGATTCTCCCAGGTGGTCATTAGTCTTGATGGAGCCTGTCCTGAAGTGCACGACGCAAGACGGGGCAGGAAGGGGGCTTTTGCGGCAGCTCAGAGGGCCGTCAAGGAAATGGCCTCAAGACCCTTAAAGCACCGCACTGTCGTAACTTCCGTTGACAAGGCCAATATCGGAGAGCTGGAGGGCATTAGAGACCTGCTCTTAGAAAACGCAACCGGGATCACCTGGATGATTAATTTTTCAAGCACTACACCAGGAGGCCGATTGGAGCAAAGCAAGGTTATCGAACTTAAGGAGTATTTATCTTTGGTCAAATTTATCGCTAAAAACAGACCTGAGTACAGGAATCAAATAGACATTACAGCTACCCACGGCATAGGGTACTTTTCTGAACAATACCCGGATTTATATAATTACACATGGTCGGGCTGTCAGGCCGGGATCAGCACTTTAGGCTTAAGGAGTGACGGCAACATCACCGGATGCCTCATCCTGTCCGATGCTTTTATTGAGGGAAATGTGCGCCGCCGCACTCTTTCTGAGCTGTGGCACGATCCGCAGTGCTTTTCCTATAATCGAAATTTTTCCGTCAGGATGCTTAAGGGGAAGTGCAAATCCTGCCGCTGGGGCAGGGTTTGCCGCGGCGGCTGTCGTGAGGCATCATTTTCTTTAACCGGTGATTTTTTTGAACCACCTTTTTGCCTCTACCATTTGGAATCAATATGATAAATTATACACCCCGGCTTTTATTTATCAATGTAGAGCTTACCTTAAGATGCAATCTTCGCTGCCTTCATTGCGGGGCTACTGCAGGAAAAGCGAGAGTAGATGAGCTTCAAACCAAGGAGTGGATTTTGGTTATGAAGCAAGCGGCTGAGATGAGTTGCCGTGAAGTTTGTATCCTGGGAGGCGAGCCGCTGCTTATGCCTGGCTGGTTTCAGATAGCCCAAGCTATCGGAAGCCTTGGCATGGATATTGTCCTTATCACTAATGGCCGGCTTATCGATCCTGCGGTGGTAAGACAGCTTCAGAGTTTAAAGCGCCTGGATCGTATCGGCGTCAGCCTGGATGGGGCCACAGCGGATGTTCACGATTACATTCGGGGGCGGCAGGGGTCTTTTCAAAGTGCCCTTAGGGCTATATGGCTTTTGAGAGATGCAGGATTTGAAGTGGGCGCCATCACCGCCGTCTCCAGGCTAAACTTGCCCGAGCTCTTTAAGATGCGCGATATGCTTATAGGGCAAAACATTACCTGGCAGATACAGGCAGTGGGAGGACATGGGCGGCGCTGGTCTGATGAATGGCACCTCACCCCTGAGCAGCATTATCAAGTGGCTGAGTTTATAGCCAAAAGCAGAGCAGCCTTTGGCGTGGATGATCTTCCTGTGGCCGGAAGCCATGACTTCGGCTATTTTTCAGAGCGGCTAAAGGGGTATACTGAGCTTGAGGTCTGGCCGGGATGCGCGGCCGGCCTGGCCACTTTGGGAATCTGCTCATCAGGCCGGGTCAAGCCGTGCCTTTCACAGCCGGATTCAAGGATTATAGGAAACCTCAGAGAAGAACCCTTAAAAGTTATTTGGGAAGACGACACCCGCTTTCGCCGAAACAGGAACTTTCATCTGGGGATGTTAAAAGGCTTTTGCAGAAAGTGCCCCCATGCCTACATATGCCGAGGAGGATGCCCAAATTTGCCACTGGCTGTAACAGGTTCTGATGCAGATAATCCTTTTTGCTGCTATCGATTGGAAAGATGGGGGCAGATACCGCCGGATCCCTTTGAGGAGGGATGGCTTGATTTGAGAAAATGAATTGGCTGACGCTACGCTTTTACTTGAAGACAGGTGGAAAGCAGGACCTCGAAAAATGGGCAATCTTTTCAAATGACACGATCATAATTGACGGGTTTTCTTTAACACCCGGCATCAGATACGACCATACAAACACAAATGGCGACTTCCTGAGCCCAAGCCTTGGAATAACATCCAAAGTGACCGAAAGGACTATTTTTAGGGCATATTTTGCCAGGGGTTTCAATATCCCACCCCTATTCTTACACATTCGGAACCGGCTTCTTCTCTGTGCCTAACCCTGATCTTGAAGTTGAGAAGGTCTGGTCGATTCAGGCAGGCATAGAATCAACAGGGCTTAAGTATCTCTGGTTCAAAACCACCTATTTCAGCCACAACATATGGAATGTCCTTTTTAACGAGGAATTGCTTGATCCTAATGGCACACCTATTGGTACGTTTACCGCTGTTAACAAAGAAAAGCAGAGGAGGCAGGGGGTTGAGGCAGAGGTAAAGACCGTTCCTTTCTATAATACATCCCTCTTTGCCGGTTTTTGGTAGTAAAACTACCACATGTTTTAATCCTCTCAGTAATTACAATAGGTTAGGCTAAATTGAATTTTCGGCACCTATTTTCCAAATTCTCTTCTCCCCAAAATCCGACATAATCAGTTTTTATCTTCTTTTTCAGATTTTAACACCAGCCTCTTGCCCTCAGAACAAATATATGTATCTGTCCTGTGCATCATATTAAAAATTTACCTTATCATATTTATAATTCTTATTGTCTACTCTTTGTTTGTTAGGATCATCCACATACTCTAAACACAATTCTGTAAATAAGTCTCGAAAAGATACTTTTAAAATGGCAAATTATTTCTCTGTCTGATATATTTTCTATAGACTTGTGTGTCTAAAATTAATATTATATATCAAAAAATAATTATTCTTTTTATTACTTTAAATTAATTGTAGAGGTGAACAGTTATGAGTATAGTTAAAGAGGAAGCAAAGAAATTAATTGATAAGTTGCCTGATCATGCTACTTGGGATGATATAATGTATGAATTATACGTTAAGCAAAAGTTAGCATCTGCATTAAATGCCGCCGAAGAGGGACGAATCGTATCGCATGAAGAAGTGAAGAAAAGGTTCCTGTCAAAATGAAAATTGAATGGACTGAACCTGCTCTTTATGACTTAGATAGTATTCAGAAATATATTGCAAGGGATTCGCAAAATTATGCCAACAGATTCATCGCCAAAATTATTGAGGCCGTCGAAAAATTAAAAAAATTACCTCAAATTGGAAGAATGGTTCCAGAAGCTGAAGAAGAAAATATTCGAGAACTTTTATTCCAAAATTATCGAATTATGTATCGCTTGGAAACTCAACGTATTTTGATTTTAATTGTTATACATTGCGGAAGAGATTTAAGTCAAACAAATCCTAAGCCTTGGGATATCACTTGATAAGCTCAGGTAAACAAATGCTTTAAGCATCAAGTCATAAAGAACTATAGGAAATTAAAAAGAGGAATTCAAAAGATAAAATTTAGAATGTAAAAGATAAAAAGATAATAAAATAAGAACATGTGTTTCAAATAATAGGAAGTATGGGCTTGGGGAAGCGAGATTTAAAGACGGCCGCGCCCTCATTATCCAGGGCGGCCAAATAAAAGGCCCTGTGAGGAATCAAAATGGCAAAACCTTTTATATTAGTCGTTGATGACCAAGCGGAGATAAGGCAGGTTTTAGAGAAACTTCTGAAGACAAATGGCTATCAGGTGGAAGATGCCGCTGATGGAAAAGAAGCCATTGAAAAAATAAAAACCGGCGTTTTCGATGTAGTGATTACTGACCTTAAGATGGAGGATTACAGCGGCATAGAGATCTTAAGGATTGCCATGGCTCAGCCCTATGACCCCGAAGTATTGTTAATAACTGCCTTTGGTTCCGTAGATTCGGCAGTTGAAGCTTTAAAGATGGGCGCTTACGATTACCTGGAGAAGCCCCTTGATTTGAAAAAGTTAGTGGTAATTATTGAACGGGCACTTGAGAAAAGGAAACTAAAAAGTGAGATTGTAGGCCTTCGCAGGGAGGTGGAAAAATATCACTCTCGCACAAATATAGTGGCGGAAAGTCCTCAGATGCTAAAAATATTGGAATCGGTAAAGTTACTCTCCAGGACCGATTCAACTGTGCTCATAGAAGGAGAAAGCGGCACCGGAAAAGAAGTGATCGCAAGAACAATTCACCTTTGGGGCCCCCGAAGGAACAAGCCGTTCATTGCCGTAAATTGCGGAGCATTGCCTGCGCCGCTCCTTGAAAGCGAACTCTTCGGCCATGTAAAGGGAGCTTTCACAGGGGCGGCAAAAAACAAGAAAGGATTGTTTGAGGAAGCGGATGGGGGAACAATTCTGCTCGATGAAATAGGGGATATGGACTTGCCGCTTCAGATCAAACTCGTGAGGGTACTGCAGGATGCCGAGGTGAGGAAGGTTGGGTGCAATTTTCCTGTAAATGTGGATACCCGCATAATAGCCGCTACTAACAGGAAACTGGAATCTCTTATAAAGGAAGGCAAATTCAGAGAGGACCTTTTCTATCGCTTGCATGTTATACCTATCTCAGTGCCTCCATTGCGGGAGCGGAGGGAGGACATCGCGCCCCTGCTGAATCACTTTATTGAAAAATATAGCCGAAAGTTCAAAAAGAAAATAAGAGGATTCTTACCGGAGACATTAAGCGCCCTTATACAATATGACTGGCCGGGAAACGCTCGAGAGCTGGAGAACTTTGTTGAAAGGATGGTGAGCTTAAGCGGGTCGTCTTTAATAAAGCCTTCCGAGCTTAAGAACTTTATCAGCTTAAGAGAGAGACCTTCAGAAAAGCCCCTTTCCCGCCCTCAAAATCTTAAGCTATCCGCGTTGTATAATACAATAGAAAAAGAGCATATTTTGAAAATCCTCAAAAAAAATCTCTGGAATATTTCTAAGTCAACCAAGGATTTAGGAATCTGCAGAAGCTCGCTCTGGATTAAAATGAAAAAACATGGGATAGGGAATCATTATAATAAAGAAAATATTGAATAGTCATAGTATATGGGTAATAAGAGGCAGTCTTTATATTCATAAGTATTTTTATCTTTTTTTTCAGATTTTAACACCAGCCTCTTGCCCTCAACACAATCTAACTCTCAACAATTTTTCTTTGAAATAGTATTTTAACTTTCATAAGAACAAGATCAGATAGAAATATAATTATTATAGTGATTGATCAAGAAAACTTTTTTACAATTTTTCCACTATAATGGTAAGAAAAGGGGTTGTAAGATGAAATTTCATATATTATTAGAACCTGCTGAGGAAGGTGGATTTAATGTAAGTGTACCTGCCCTAAGCGGCTGTTATACTCAAGGAGATACTGAAGAGGAAGCACTTAAAAATGCTAAGGAGTCTATTATTTGCTATTTAGAAGGAATTGGGAAGTTGGATGAGATAAAGTCTAAGCCGAGGGCTTTGTTAAAAGAAATAGAGGTAGTTATATGAGCAAAACCTTTTCAGGAAGGCAGCTCAGTTGTGACAGATCCTTTTTTATTTCTGCTGAAATATTGTATTTTTCAAACTTCATAGTACCTCACTATCTTTTGAACGCAAGATTTTTTAATACATCTAAATCATGAAATAGGAATAAAGCTTTCTGTCTTATACCTTTTTTTTTAAACCTGTTCAAGAAAGAACGTCGCTATAGTCGATTTGTAAAGTTCAGGTGGTGAGGTTGACAATACTCTCAAATTTAACCCAATTCATATCTTAAAGATTTTCTATTTAAAACATTACTCTCCAAGGTCTCCAGAATTAATAAATTTAATTTGTTAGATATTTGATATTGTATTAAACGTCTAGGTATGCTATTTTAGAGAAAAAATCGTCAAAAATGTATCTATATTAGGGAGAAATATGTTAATTAGGTTTTTTATAGAGAATTTTTTGTCTTTTAATGATCAAGTAGAATTTTCAATGGTTCCTGGCCGAGGACATACCTTCCCTGCCCATAAGATCAAAGGGGAGAAAAAAAAAGATATCCCAATTTTAAGGGCTGCTGCTATATACGGAGCGAATGCATCAGGAAAATCAAACTTAATAGGGGGAATGGCTTTTGCAAAAGATTTAATTGTTAACGGTGTTGAGAAAAAAGAACCAATACCTATTAAGCATTTTAAACTGGATACAAAATGTAGAGAAAAACCATCAAAATTTCAATTTGATTTTAAGTATAAGGAAAAATTTTATTCGTATGGCTTTGCAGCAAATCAAGATCATATCCATGAAGAATATCTATATGAAATAGATAAAGTAAATGAAAAAAAAATATTTGAAAGAAAAACTACTAATAAGGGTAAAAAAGCTGAGGTAAAGGTGACTTTTGGAAAAATTGAATGGAAAGGCTCCAAAGACGAACAATTTCTAAAGTTTGTTGCAAAAGGTACTAGACCCAATCAACTATTTCTGACTGAATCTATCGAGAGAAACGTCCCATATTTTCAAGATCCCTACAACTGGTTTGATAATATTCTTACTTTTATTTTTCCTGAATCCATTGCAAGGGGAATTGAAATCTATTTTCAAAACAAGCGAGACATTGGGAAAGTCTTTAAAGAAATTCTTCGAACCTTTGATACTGGTATTTCGAGTGTAATTACTAAAAAGTACAAACTAGAAGAGGAAATAACTGCGATACCGGATAATATTATTGCCTCTATAAAAAAGGAACTAAGGAAAAAAAATGCAATGATTGTTCTAAGTTCCTCTGACAATAAAAGATATTCAATATATAAAGACAAAAATGGTGACCTTATAGCCTTAAAAATGATGAGCCAACATAAAATTAAGGGATCAGAGGAAGAAATTGGTTTTGAAATCAATGAAGAATCAGATGGAACTCAAAGAATTATTGACCTCTTACCAGCTTTAACGGGTTGGTAATGTCAACCGAAAAGTTACCCACCGTGACAGCCGAAAAGTTACCCACCCCCAAATTAGTAAATTTATAAAATAATTAATTAATAGTAGTCGTCGGGATTGTGGGGAGTGTGGAAAACTCGTCTTTATGAGTTTTC
>DAOURK010000142.1 GCA_030625085.1 Pseudomonadota bacterium | reverse complement strand
CAATTTTTTCCGCCCATTATAATTACGGTTACTCACTGGCAGAGATAGGTTCTTATTTGGGCCTTCACTACACTACCATAAGTAAAATTATTAAACCAATTTCGGCATAAAGTGATAATTCAAGACCTGACCCCATAGTTTCATTCTTTATTTACTATTTTAACAATCTCCTCGGCTATTTTATCGAGGGGCACAACTTTATCTACGCAACCCGTGTCGATGGCAATTTTATTCATGCCGAATACAACAGATGTTTTTTCATCCTGGGCAATGGTTATGCCCCCGGCCTTCTTTATGGCCCGAATTCCCTCAACTCCATCAGTTCCCATGCCGGTCATAATCACTCCAATGGCATCTTTTCCATAAGATTTAGCTACAGATTCCATCATCACATCAATCGAGGGAATATGGATTATCGGTTTGTTTCTATTTTTAGATAAATTAATTAGCCCATTAGCATTTATTTGAAGGTGGCGGTCATCAGGAGCCATCAATACCATATTATTTTTCAATATCTTATTTTCCCGGGCTGCTTCAATATTCAAATGAGCGCCGGATCGTAACCAATCTGCCAACCCGTTGATAAAGCCCTTTGATATATGCTGAACAATAAGAAGGCCGGCTTCAAGATGATGAGGCAAAAGGGAGAGAACTGTAGCCAAGGATTGAGGTCCTCCTGTGGAAACTCCAATAGCCACTACTTTAGAAGCCTTTTCTTTTTTAACGACAGTGTCGGCTTCAGTGGAAGTCGGCGCTATTGGCGCTATTATAAAAGGTGCTATAGTTTTCAGGCGCTTTAAGGGTTTTACCTTGGAGGCTATTTTTATTTTTTGAATCAAATCATTACCAAATTTTTCAACATCTTGAGAAATTGAGACAAAATCCATAGCGCCAAGGCCAAAAGCCTTTATGATTGTTTTTATTTCCATAGTGCTGGCAATAATGATAGGGGTGGGGGTGTCCTCCATAATTTTTTTTATGGCCTCAACTCCGTTCATGACAGGCATAGTGAGGTCCATAGTAATTACATCAGGCTTAAAGGTTATGGCTTTTTCCACGCCCTCCTGCCCATTATCAGCAGTTTCAATAACTTCAAGTGATGGATCGGAATCTATAATTGATGTAAGGATATTTTTTAACAAAGGTGAGTCGTCAACTACTAAGACACGTATTTTATCAGTCTTATCGCTTATCATAATCTTTTACCATGAATTTAAACTGCTCCAGCAGTTATTCTCATTTTGGCCTTACAGACTAAAAGGCTCACTGTAGCGCAGGGCTTCAGCCCTGCTTAAATCCTCATTAAAGCAATTTTTTTTGGCAGGGCTAAAGCCCTGCGCTACATAAAAAAAGAGCCTTACCCCAAACTCCCTTGTTGTAACTCTTTAAGGGGGGTCACCCATTAAAGATTTGACCCCCCTTTAGATTATCACCCCTACCTAGCACCCCCCATCAAGGGGGAGGAACATATTTACCCAATCAAACGATCAATTGTGTCCAAAAGGCCCTCTGAGGTGAAGTCGCTTTTGAGTATATAGGCTTCGGCCCCCGCCTCAAGCCCTCGTCTTTTATCCCTATCGCTTTCCCTGGTAGTAACCATTATCACTGGTATATCTTTGTAAAATTCATCTTTCTTCAGGTTCCTGGTTAATTCGATTCCATCCATTTTGGGCATTAAAATATCGGTGATTACCAGGTCAAACTTCTCGCGGCCAGCCGCCTTTAAGGCTTCCTCTCCGTCACGTGCTATGACCACTGAAAAACCTGCCGAGGTTAATATATTCTTCTCGAACATGGCTGTGCTTAAAATATCTTCGGCCAGTAAAACAGTCTTTTCCTTTTTCTTTATGGCCGGTTGAATAATTGGTTCATGAGCTTGCTTATGCTCAACCCTTTCGGCAGATTCAATAATGGAAGGAATGTCTAATATTAGTATTACCCGGCCGTCTCCAAGTATTGTTCCGCCGGCAATATATTTGATATTTTTTAATGGTTCACCCAGAGGTTTGCTTACCACCTCCTGACGTCCATAGAGTTGGTCAACCAAAAGCCCTATCTTTTTTTCTACGGATTGAACCACCACCACTGAGTAGAACCTTTTTTCAAATATGCCTTTTTGCGAAAGCCCAACCACCTCATTAAGCCTTACCAGAGGAATGATTCGGCCCCTTACTGTTATAGCTTCTTTGGTCTCTATAGTATTTATCTCGCTTGGATTTATCTTGATTGTTTCTACAATGGTGTCAATAGGCACGGCAAATATTTCGTTGCCTGCGGCGACCAGGAGGCTTTCTGTTATAGCCAGAGTAAGGGGCAATTTTATAATAAAGGAGACGCCCTCATCAGCCTTGGAGACAACATCGATTATACCTTTTAATTTACCGATTTTCTCACGCACCACGTCAAGGCCCACGCCCCTTCCGGATATATCGGTTACATCCTCTTTGGTGCTGAAACCGGGAGTAAATACGAGCTGAAGAATTTGCTCATCGGCTAGATTGTCAATTTTATCTTTAGAAACCAATCCCTTACTCAGCGCTTGTTGCTTAATCTTATTTATGTTCATACCCCTGCCGTTATCAGTAACTTCAATTATCACCTGCGAGCCTTTTTGATAGGCATTTAAAAAGATTTTACCGGTTCCGGGTTTATTTTTACTCTCGCGTAGGACCGGCTCTTCAATGCCGTGATCAACCGCGTTTCTTAATAGATGCATAATGGGCTCTTTCATGTCATCAATAATGCCCTTATCCAATTGGGTATCCTCACCCTTTATTTCTAACTCAATGTCCTTTCCGGCGCTTATGGCCAGTTCTCTCATGGCCCTGGGGAAAGTGTTAAACAAATAAGAGACCGGCACCATTCTCAGGCGCATTACTTCAGTCTTTATGTTGGAAATGGAAAAATCCATATTGTCATAAACTGTTTTTAACCCTGCGATTAAGTTCCTCATATCCTCGCTCAAGCCCTCTTGATCCTCTACTTTCCCCATGAAACTTTTTACCAGTTCGTTTAATCTTATCTTTGAGATAACCAACTCCCCGGAAAGATTAATAAGTTTATCCAACCGGCCTATATCAACGCGAAGGCTTCCTTTGTCAGTTGTAAAGACCGAAGGAGAAGGCCAGCTTTTTCCACCTGAAAGCTCAGTCCTTTCTTCTTCTTTAGCCGGCTCGGCAAGTTTGTCTCCTGAAATCTCGGTCCTTTTTTCTTCTTTGGCCGGCTCGTCAGCTTTTTTACCTGAAAAAGCCAGATCTACCTCTTTTAATATTTGTTCAAAATATGGCTCGTCTATGCCCTTTGCTTCCAAGGCATACTTATCTTTATCTCCCAATAATAATTCTATCGAATCCAGGCACTTAAAGAGCAGATTGTAGTGTGTTCTCTCCATTATAATCTTTTGATCCGAGGCACTCTGCAAACCATCTTCCATCCTGCAAGCAATTTCCGCAATTCTTTTATAACCCATCATCATAGCGGAGCCCTTTATGGTATGGGCCTCTCTCATCAGAGGTTCAAAAAGCTCTTTTTTTTCAGGTTTTTTTTCCAGCTTCAGGAGCCCTTGATTGAGTTTTTGAATATGCTCTACTGTTTCGGCTTTAAATTGTTCTATGAATTTTGACTTATCAATGGCCATTTTTTATCTTCACCTTTTTACGACTGCATCATCTTTAGTAACCATCTTTATGTTAGCTTAAACTGCCTGGTTGCCTCAGTGAGATTTTCAGCCAGTCCGGTAAACTGTTTGGCCGTTGTCTCGTATTGCTTGGCGCCGGCCGCAATCTGTCTCATGGACTCATCTATATTAGCCATGGCCTCAGCAATCTGTTTGGCTGAAACTTCCTGTTGATTCACGCTCATGGATATCTCCTTTGATTTCTCAGCCGATTCTTTGGCCAGGCCGATTTCGCTATCAACACTGGATATGCTCTGTTCCATGGAGACGATGGCATTTAGCACCTCGTGCTGAATTATTTCAATCAGTTCGGTTATATCCTTGGTTGATTTGGCGGTTGAATCAGCTAATTTTCGTATCTCATCGGCCACAACACTAAATCCTCTTCCCTGCTCGCCGGCACGCGCCGCTTCAATGGCTGCATTTACCGCTAAAAGATTTGTCTGGTCTGCCACATCATCTATTAATTCTGTAATTTGACTTATCTTTTTTGATTTTTCATTTAAAGAGGTAATTATTTCTCCGGCTTTCCCTACGTTTTCTTTTATCTTGGCCATTCCCACCAGGGAGTGATTGGTAGCTTGACTAACTATTTTTATATTTTCATTGACTTGCATGGTACTCTTGGTTAATTCCTCAGCAGCGCTTGTTGTCTCACTTACAGCCGCAGATTGCTCGCTGGCGCCGGCTGCCTGTTGTTGACTGGCGGATAAAATTTCTTGGGCGGCTGTAGTCATCTGCATAGTAGTATCTGCAATCTTGGCTGTTATGGCATTTAAATTTTTCAGCATTACGTTAAAACTATCTCCCAGTTGACCGATCTCATCAACCCTTTTTATTTCTATGGTTTTGCTTAAATCTCCTGCGGCCACCTCATTTGCCGAGGCAGATAATTGGAGAATAGGGCCGGCTATCATCTTGGATATGAGTAGAGCCAAAAAACTTACTATGATGAAGGTCAAGAATGAAACCAAAAACATTTCATGTCGTATTTTGTTGATGGTGGCCAGGGCTTCCCCCTTATCAATTTCACTTATCACTGCCCAGTTTAGTTCTTTTATATAATGGTTATGCCCTAAAACACTGATCCCTCGATAATCCTTATATATCCAATTCTTACATAGTCCGGGTCCCCTTTTCAGGGGTTTTAGAGTAAAGATATCTCTTATTCCGGGTGAGTCTACTTTTTTTTTAAAAATTTTTGATTCCGCTTTATTCCTTAAGTCGGATCTCAATAAGTAATCGGCCCCGACCAGATAGATCTGGCCTGTTTCCCCCAGACCTAACAGGTCTTGCATTAATTGATTGATATGTTTAATGCACAATTGGACAGCAATAACACCATCCATCACCCCCTTTTTATCTAAAACAGGCCCCCCGACAAACATGGCCGGTTCATTAGACGCTTCATATTGTTCAAAATCCATAAAAGTGATTTTATGATCTTGAACTACTCTTTCCCACAATTTGGACAAACCACTATTCTTGTACTGACCTGTTTCCAGGTTAGTCCCGAGGCTGGGTTCTTTTTTGGTCGTATACATGACATGCCCATGGTCCTTGTCTATGAGGAAGATATCGTAGTATGCGTAAGCATTTAAATATGTGTTAAAAAAGGGATCTATCTTATTTAAGATTTTTAAATATTCTTCTGTAGTTACATCATAAGGTCCTGTTGGGGAAGCGCCACTGCTATCATAATAAGCCTTTAATTTTTCAAAGGCGGACTTAACATTATCCGTTTGAGCAAGGACTTGTATATCCGCCTTTCTTTCGGCAAGATAATCTTCTATTTGATTTGTCTTCAATTCGGCCAGAGAAGCTAGTTTAGCAAAAGCCTCTTTTTGAAAGCCTTTTTTAGCTCTTTGGTAAAAGAACCATCCCATTAATGAAAATGGAATAAGCGCAATGGCCAAAAAGATAAGCAATAATTTGGACTTTAAACTTCCTAAAAAAAATACACTTTTCATTTCCCTTTCTCCTTTTCAAATTCCTCTTCTTACCCTTAATATTTTCTTTCATACTATTGTTGATGCAATCGTAAAAAGTCGATTTTGCAAATTTGTCATTTCGACCTCAGGGAGAAGTCTTTAACCTGTTTATTTCTTTACAGCTCAGGACCTTCTTTAAATCTAAAAAGATCAATATCTTCTTATCTAATTGCACTTGGCCCTTGGTATACTCGGCGAGGCTGTCCTTAATAGTTGCCAGCGGCGATTGAATATGGCCCTGCTCAATATCAAGGGTGTTTTTTATCTTATCAACCAGCACGCCTATTAAGGGGCCATTGATATCGCTTATAATCACTTTGGCATCTTCTTTTTTTTGCAATTCCTTTAAGGCGAAAAAATAGCGTATATCAACCAGCGAAATAATCTCGCCGCGAAGATTGATAACGCCAACGATAAATTTCGGTGCATTAGGCACCCTGGTAATTCGACTAAGCTTTACTGTTTCTTTGGCGCTCTTTATATCTATACAGTAATTTTCTTCACCCAGAGAAAATGACAATACTCTCACCTTTTTTTTATTTTTTTGCCGGTCAATGAGTTCGCTTTCTTCTGCTTGCCTCATTATGACGCTCTCATTTTCGGCTGCTTTTTCTTTTTCCAATAATTTCATCTCTTCCATAGATTGTGTCGGCTCTTCCATAGACTGTGTCATCTTTTCCATAGACTTTGTCGGCTGTGTTTTTTCTTTATCTAAGAGAAGCTTTTTAAGGTCTAAAATGAGAATTAAGTCCTGGGCGATTTTGGCCATACCTATAAGATACCCTGCTTTTTTTAAAGCCTCGTCGGGTGGAGTTATATCGCCTGCCTTAAGGGTTATGACATCGCTTACCTCGTCCACAATAACTCCTATTAGGCGGCTGTTGAGCTTGGCAATTATAATGCGGGTTTTTTTGGGTGGTTTTAATTTCTGCAAGCCATGTTTTTTTCCTAAACTTATAACAGTAATAATCCGGCCGCGTAAATTGATTATGCCCTCCACGAACCTTGCTGCCTCTGGTATGGCAGTAATTTCTCTCA
Organism: Pseudomonadota bacterium; assembly: GCA_030625085.1. Taxonomy (GTDB): domain Bacteria; phylum SZUA-182; class SZUA-182; order DTGQ01; family DTGQ01; genus DAOURK01. Next base: position 6,243 of record DAOURK010000142.1, on the reverse strand, counting down.
TACGAATAACCTCATGGACTTGTTTTATATTGACCGCATATTTTTTATCTGCTGACCTAAAGGCTACTAACTTCATTCTTCAGTCTTTATCCTCTCAATATTATTTATACAAACACTTATTAAGGTTGCTGCATTAAAACCCCCGCAATAGGCTATTATTCTATCGGGAGGTTCCTTTGATAATAACTCCACAGTGTTTCTATACTGCCGTACAGCATCCCTAGTGCGGCCTTCTTTACTGTAGATGGCGGCTAAATAGTAATAGGCCGGGGTAAAGTTTTTATCAAGATAAAGCGTTTGTTTTATACTTTTTTTAGCCTGTTCCAATTTATCCTCTTCCATATAAATAGCCCCAAATAAATAATGCGCCGGCGCAAAAAGTGAATCCAATTTTAAAACAAACTTAAGTTCTTCTTTGGCCTTAGTAAAATTACCCTGGTCCATATAATTTTTTGCGGCCAGATAATAGGGCTCAATGGCCTTTTTATCTTTGGCGTGCGCTTCGGCCTTTTCCTCGGCCATTAATTTAGCTTTTGATATCTCCCCCATGATTTTTTTCACTTCGACTGTTTTTACTTCCGAGGAAGAAGGCTTGGGGATTTCAACCTGAGAAACCGAAGCTTTTGGGGCTTTGCGGTAAAAAATGGAATCCTGCCAAAAATTCATTTTAAATTTGTCTGATATAAATTGAAGACTCTCGGAATAGCCGACAAAAAGATATCCATTATCGGCCAGGCATGAATGCAGTTTATTCATTACCTTGATAGTTGTTTTTAATTCAAAATAAATGATTACATTGCGGCAAAAAATAATATCGAAACCCCAAGGAAAATTATCTTCAATGAGATTTAAATAATCAAATAGAACCATTTGTTTTATGGATTTGTGCAGTGCATACTGCATTGCATAATGATGGTTTTGTTCCGGGTTTTCTATTTCTTTAAAATACTTAGTCCTATATTCCTTACTCATATGCTTTATAGAATTTTCTTTATATAAACCTTCTTTTGCCCTTTGCAGGGCCTCTGTTGAAGCATCTGTAGCGTAAATCTCAATATCCCAATTATCCAAATCCTTGATAACCTCCCTTATCAGTATAGCCAAGGTATATGGCTCTTCTCCGGTAGAACAGCCCGCACTCCATATCCTGAGACTTGCTTTATCATTTAAATTTTTCTTTTTTGCTTTAATTATTTCAGGCAGGATTTTTTCTTTCAGGGCCTTAAGCTGCGGCTTATTCCTGAAAAAGTAAGTATGGTTCACCGTCAAAAGATTGAGCAATTCCCTGAATTCAATTTCCTTTTTGACTGAGCTTGTCAGATAGGTATAGTAGGCAGATGCTGAACCAAGTCCGCAAGTCTTTACTCTTTGGCTCACTGCATTTTCTAAATTTTTAAGATCATGGTCTTTAAAATAGAGGCCGCATCGGCCGCTGATATAATTTTTAAATTTATTTCTTAATTCCTCGGGGAAAACCATGAGTTATGCTCTCGAACCCCTTATTGCGTGGTTTGTAGGTTAGTATCTATTATTCATTAACCAATATAGAAATTTATTCTATAAATCATTCCTTATTCGGAAGATTTTAATTATTTTTTCTATCTCTTTTATTCTTTCTTTGTGGCTCTGTGTCTTTGTGTGAGATTTTAAGAATAGCTGGATTCACAGTTGACATGATGTATCTATCTTTATACAATAAAAAGTATAAAATTCATTATATTTTAAATAGAGATTATTATTGCGAGTTATGAAAATGGTTACCTTAACTGATGCCAGAAAAGTGACTGAAAGACTCGTGGAAGTATGTAAGCCACTGGTTATCATAGTTTTTGGTTCTGTAGCTCAAAAGGGTGTAGGAAGGGATTTAGATTTATTGGTTATTGTCAATGATAATACTATCGAAGATAAAAATATCAATCTTTCAATACATAGATGTCTTAAAAAATATTATAAAAGCTTCGCTGTTGATCCATTTGTTATTTCAATTTCAATATTTAAGGAATATTTTGCTAAGGGGAGTCCGTTCCTTTGGCTCATCCTTAAGGAAGGGAGATATTTATATATGAAAGATGCCGTCAAGGAATGGCTCAAACAGGCGGAAGAAGAACTTAATACAGCTATATATCTTTTGGGAGGAGGTTTTTTTAAAGGAGCTTGTTATCATGCTCAGCAGGCTATCGAAAAAAAAATAAAGGCCCTTCTCTTAAAAAAGGGATGGGAATTGGCAAAAATACATAGCCTTGAACGATTGCTGGCCGTAGCGGAAGACTATAAAATTCACGTGGATATTTCCGATGAAGAAATAATTTTTATTGATAATATTTATAGAGGCACATATCCTGGTGAAGCCGGTCTTTTTCCCCTTGGAGAACCGATTAAATCGGACGCTGAAAAAGCTGTATCTATTGCTGAAAGTATCATAAAGAAGCTCACGTGAGCTTTATTTTATGTATTATTGAATCGGCTTTGGTATATAATTTTCGGATCAGAGTTACAAGATTTTAATCCCATTCCGAATGATTTCATCAAGAAACATAGATTCATCGGCATCAGAGCTGGAAAATGTGTGGGCTTCTATTCTGTAATCAACATTTCGAACGATTCGACCAATTTTTTTAATATCAAAGTAGCGAATACCGGTAAAGTCATCAGAAATTAAGGCAACATCTATATCGCTGTATCTGGTATTCGTCTCTTTAGTCCAGGAACCAAAGAGGTAGGCTTCCCGTATAGTGATATTATGATTTTTCAGGGATGTTAATAATTTGGTTATAATTTTTATTGGTTCAGTTCTTTTTTCAGCCATTGGTATTTTGATTTTATTTGCGCAAATTTTTTCAAAGTAAATTCCGCGGTGCATAATTTATAAAATTTGAGCTGTTCATCAGGATATCTTGTTGAAATATTAAATGTGTTTACTTCTTCAAAGAAATCATACTCATCTTCACTTACCTCAAATCCCAATTCCTTCATAAGTAAAATCAAATTATGAGTTTTCGGAGGAAAGGATTTCTTTTTTTTTACAAATATGGCTTTGAGCATTTTTTCTAAGACCAGATGAGACAAGAAAAGAGCCCAGTCATATTTTTTTTCTTTAATCAATGAGTTGGCTGTATCCATGTCATGTTCCGCAGATTTTTTCCAGTACTCAATTTGTTTTTTAATATTCATGGTTAATGGTCTCGTAAAAATCGAAAAATAAAACGATAAACTGTTGTATCATGTTTAAGTTATAATATACATAAAAATTATAAAATTTGCTATCTAAAAATTAAAAAATGAGAATTTTTGGAATCAGGCTCGATAGGGATGATTTTTACCTGAAGATTGGTTATACTTGTAAAATTTAATAAATGACGAAATAACGAGAATGAGAATGATGAGTACAATAAAAATAGGGGAGGGCGGTTTTATGATAATAAAACATTGTATGAAAAAAGGTATATATCTTTTTATTATAGGTATTATACTCGTTGGTTTGTTTTTGAGTCCGAATTCTGCCGGGGCTGAAGAAGAAAAAAGCTGGAGCCGGGGCCTGGCGCTGGGAATAAATATGACCAGGGGCAACACTGACAGCTCTCTTGTAACAATGAATCTTTTAGCCGAAAAGCAGAGGGGTGAAATAAAGGTATGGAGATTGGGTATTGACGGCTCTTATGGTAAAACCAATGAAGAGAAGACAGCCGAAAATGCCCTGGCCTTTCTTGAATATAGACATGGTGTAACCAATAACCTTTATTGGTCTGCGACCGGTTCAACTTTTGTTGATACTGTAGCCAGGGTTGATTATCGTTTAGTTATCGGACCTGCCATGGGTTTTTTTTTATTCAAAGATATTCAGTCTCAGCTTAGTTTTGAAATTGGGCCTTCCTATACACGCGAAAAAATAGAAAATGAGCTGGCGGAGAACTACGCCAGCGCCCGACTTGCTGAACGGTATGATCGAGTTTTGAGCCAGACCGCCAAGGTTTGGCAGTCAATGGAATACTTGCCTGATCTCAGGGATGGCCATAACTTTCTGCTAAACGCTGAATTGGGCGCCGAAGCGGCCTTAAACACATCGCTCAGTTTAAGAATTACGGCCCAGAACAAATATGATAATGAGCCGGCGGATGATAAGGAAGAGAATGATTTTTCCCTGATCAGCTCATTGAATTATAAATTTTAAAGCCATGATTTTTTCTCTATGCATAAATTATAATCTGATAATGACCGGCGATATAGCTCATGTCCCGGCCCCGGGAGAGCAAATTATTAATTTTACCAAAATTGGTATTATTAATAATTTGGGCAACCCTGCCCTGACTCGTCCCCACCACATGGGCTATCAGCTCTTGCGCCCAATCAAGACGGCTTAAGCGGGTGATGACCACATTCCTGCCTACCTTCTGACGCGCCCTGATATCTGAAATCCAGGTAGTTACCGTTTGCTGGATGACCCCTAATCTTTGGTCCAGGGCCTCTTCAGTCCATGCGCACTCAGGGTCTGATGTAGCTATAGGTTTTTAGATAAATAATTTTACAACAGATATTTATACAATAGCAGCGCAGGGCTTCAGCCCTGCTAAGATTAAGGTCTAAAGCCCTTGATGCTTTTATTGCCTTAATATATCCGGCTATATACGGCACAGGTTTATTAAGCCAATAAATAAATCAATGCGTTGTGTTCGTTTGGGTTATGGGAAGAGTTGTTATCATTGTTGTACATTCAGGAGCATCATTAATCCAATCCCCGTCACTACCAACACAAGTTATTTGACCTTGATTCTTTAATTTTACCGAATTAACTGAAACACTCAGGCCGCCGTCTGCTGTAGCCGTTGGTTTGTGGCCGGAAGACTTGCCGTTGTAAAAGATGGTCTGACCATATCCGAGTGGCGGTAATTGCCCCGCATTATTATACTCAGTGCCAACTTTGATTTCCAAGGTGCGATCAGTGCCGGCCTGGAGAGTGCCGACTGAGCAGGTGAGGGTTTCTTGTGCCCACACTTTGGGGATATGAGCGGGAACAATAGTCACATTTGCGGGGTCATTTGTTTCAAAGGGATAGGCCTGATTACTGAAGGTATCTATCACTTCAACTCCCGTCAAAGCACCCTCGCCACAGTTTGAAACGGTAATTGTAACGAGGAAATAGAAGACCCCTTCCCCATGATCAGTATAAGCAACCGGGATTATCTTATCAGTAAGGAATTTATTATCAGAAGTGCGGTAGGGGCCATTTATACTTTTGGTTAACTGCAGGCAGGGCTCTTTTCCGAAATAGTGGCTGGGATCACAATCTATAAAATCATTACCATCGGGGTCCTTGGCCCTTACCTTTCCAATATTCGCATATTGACCCGACTGAGCAGTACCTGAGGCAGTGCAGGTCATGGGTTCACCTGCAGCCAATTCAGTCTTGGGGCAGGTCACGGTAACTCCCTTGGTATCGCAAACAGAGATATCAGACATGGTGACGTTGCCGGTATTGGTAACGATATAGGTCCAGTTCACCGGATAACCAATTGTTATGGAAGGGCCGGGTGGATTATCTGCATCATTGCCGTTGGTTTGTTTTTCTATGGTAATACCCGGACAGGAGCCGAAGTAATGGCTGGGATCGTAATCAATAAGACTATTGTTATCAGGATCTTTGGCTGTGACTGATCCGATATTTTCATATTGTCCGGGTAAGGCGCTGCCTGAGGCAGTGCAGGTCATGGATCCACCTGCAGCCAACTCTGTCTTAGGGCAGAACACGGAGACGCTTTTATTATCACAAACGCCAATATTAGTCAGGGTAACATTACCGGTATTGGTGACCACATAGGACCAATTTACCGGATCTCCTATATAAATAGTCGGTCCGGGTGGCTCATCAGCGTCTTGGCCGTTAGTGGTTTTTTCAATATTGATTCCTGATGATGCGCCAAAGTAATGGCTGGGATCATCATCCATAAGATCATTACCATCGGGGTCCTTGGCCGTTACATCTCCAATATTCATATATTGTCCGGCTAAAGCCGTGCCGGAGGCAGTACAAGTCATGGTTTCATTGGCGCTCAGTGATGTCTTGGGGCAGAACACGGTGACTCCTCCTTTACTATCAGTAACTGTAACATCCTATAGAAAAAAACTCCCGTTGGATTTTAAGCAGTTAATCTAAATTTAAAGATATCTATCAACTTTTCTGGAAAATATACATCTTTGATAATTTTTTGAATTTTTTTTATCATTTTTTTTTGTTTAGAATTTCTATTC
>DAOURK010000234.1 GCA_030625085.1 Pseudomonadota bacterium | reverse complement strand
TAAAGGGTTAAACACAACAGGCAAGATAAATATTACTTAACTAAAACGGACAAATCAAAAATTATTTTTCGATTTTTGCTCAAAATCGCAAATAAGGTGGTATGAGCCTATAATTTTTGACCTTGTTTTAACACCCTTTTTAAGAAACCGGCAATTATTATTTACCTAATAATAAAAGATGGGGGGCCTTACATTTACTGGACAATATATTTAATCAATTGGAAGTAGAGGAATTCTGATGAGGATTTCTGTTTAAGAGAGGGGGCAAAATGTGGGACTAGTTACCTTAAAAGACATCAAGCTAAAAGAATATCATTCGGATACTCTGGATCTTTTAAAAAAATTAAGGAAAAAGAATTTGGAGGCTAAAGCTGAGGTGTGTATTGAGCGTGCGCGATACATAACCCGATACTTGCGGGATATGTCCTCTGCTGAGGAGCCCATGCAAATCAGATATGCCAGGGCAGTTAACCATTTCCTTTCTCATAAGGAACCTTTCTTTCCTGATGACAATTTACTGGGCGGGACTACCACCTCAAAATATTTTGGCGCACCTGTATATCCGGAACTTACCGGACTAACGATCTGGCCGGAGCTTGACACCATAAGTACTAGATCCGACAATCAACAACTTTTATCCGAAAAGGATGCGAAAGAGCTAAACTTCGATATATTTCCCTATTGGATGGATAGGAATGTACTTGAGTACACCAGGGCAAAGTATGGTAATTCTTCTTGTATGAAACTGTTTGAACGAATTGTTTTTTTTATAGCCGGCAAAGCCGGCACCATATCACACACTGTCCCCAATTACAGAGTGGCCCTTGAAAAAGGAGTGCAATATATTATTGACCAGGCAGCCTCAAGTGAGTTAGATATAACAAACGAAGGGAACCTTACTAAAGAAAATAAACAGAAACTGGAATTTTATCAGGCCGTTCAGATAGCCATGAAGGGAATTATTACCTATGCACAGAACCTGAGCAGGAAGGCGGCTGAATTGGCAAGGAGTGAAAAAGGTCCCTTCAGAAAGATAAACCTGGAGAAAATAGCTGAGGTTTGCGCCAGAGTTCCCGCAAAACCTGCCGGAAATTTTCGGGAAGCGGTAAACTCCTTGTGGATTGTACAGATAGCCATCCATGCTGAAAATATCAATATGGCTATAAGTCCGGGTAGACTCGATCAGATACTCTATAGATTTTATAAAGAGGATATTGATAAGGGCACACTGACGGTTAAGCAGGCCATTGAGCTTATTGGCTGCTTATGGCTTAAACTGAATGACAACACCAATCTTGTTCCCGAAACAGCGGAAGAACTCTTCGGCGGCGCCGGTACAGTGCCGGCTGTAACTATCGGAGGCGTTGATGAAAATGAAGAGGATGCCGTTAACGATTTGACTTATATCATGCTTAAAGTTACCGAGCTGTTAAAAACAAGAGACCCAAGCATGAATGCACGGTATCATTACCTGAAAAATCCTGAAGAATACCGTGACAGGGTGGCCGAGGTAATTGTAAACACCAAAGCTGTCCCGGCTTTTCATAATGATGTTGTAGATATCAAAATCCTTGAAAATCACTTTAAAAATCAAAACGTAAAAATTGAGCATGCAAGAGATTACGCCATCATCGGCTGTGTGGAATTGGGGATTTCCGGCAGGAGCTATGACGCATCCAGCTCTATTATCTTAAATCTTGTATCTGCGCTGGAATTAGCGCTGCACAAGGGGAAAAGACCTATAACCGGGGATGAACAAATAGGACCCCCAACAGATGACCCATCCGGTTTTGCGACGTTTATAGAATTTCGGCAGGCCTTTGAAGCACAATTGAGTTGGTTAATAAAAAATGCTATTGAGCTCAATGAACATTTCGGCCATACTCATCAGGAAATATTACCAACACCTTTGCTTTCAGCATTTTTTGACGGCCCAATGGATAAGGGGAAAGATCTTATATTCGGAGGAGCGCGCTATAATTCATCCGGTGCTACGCATATCGGATTTGCCGATACTGTTGATTCTCTCAACGCCATAGAGCAAGCGGTTTTTATCGATAAAAAATGTACTTTTGCAGAGCTGATTCAGGCCCTTGAGGCAAATTTTAAGGGCTATAGAAAACTTCACTCATATCTTGTCTCTAAAACTCCAAAGTATGGCACTGAGCATCCTGCGGCCATGAAAAATTCTCAGGAACTTATTCGCTTTTTATATCATTGCTATAATAAACGCACTAATTATCGTGGCGGCAAATACAGGCCGGGGTTTTGGACAATGACCAATCATGCCGGCCAGGGGAAGCTATCCGGCGCACTTCCAAACGGCAGAATGGCACATAAGATATTTGCCAGCGGTATCACTCCCGTATCACAAGTTGCCGGCGACCTTTCAGCGTGCCTGAAAGCGGTTGGTGGGCTGGACAGTCTCTATATTCCGAGTGGAGAGGCCCTTAATTTAAAATTCCCCTCAATTGCTACCAAAGAGGATCTAAAAAAATTTGCTCAAGCAATAGAAGCCTATTTCCGCTACGGCGGCCTTCATGTGCAATTTAATATTATGTCTTACGAGACCCTCCTTGATGCTAAAAATAATCCTGACAAGTACCCGGAATTATTAGTAAGAGTCTCCGGATACTCGGCTTATTTTAATGACCTCAATGAGGCGATGAAAGAAGAGATTATCACAAGAACAGAATATAACGTAAGAAGCGGCAAGGCTAATCCCTTTCCGGAGGCTTATAAATCAATGCTTTCTTTTGAATAATATAGAGGTACGGCCGGTTCTCTCCGGTTTTTCTAAGCGAAGAAAATTTTCATAAAAGGGGGATTTATATGTTGGAAAAAATTTTCAATCTTCTCTTTTTTCGCCAGTTCAGGATCAAAAGGATTAAAAACAAATTTCTCACATCCCTTGAATCTGAATTTGCAGGGGAGTTTCTTGAACTGTTATTAAAATTAATGAAACTTACTTTATTTCTGAATAAAAATTTTCGAAAAAATATTAAAGGATTCAGCGGAAGATATCTCTTTAAAAGTAAAGACAGAAGCATTACCGTGGCAGTTGTTTTTAAAAACAAAAAAATGAAAGTCTTAGAAAAAATAATTGATAATACTAATGTTACTGTAACTTTTAAAGATGCGCGGGCTCTCATGAATTATATCCTCTCACCCAAACCCGATATACTTGGCGCTATATTAAGACAGGAAGTTGTTTTTGAAGGTAATCTCAACTATCTTTATAAATTTGCCTATATGTCGAGGCGTTTGCAATTAATGGCAACAGGCAACATATGAATAGGTGAACAGGGAAGTTACGAATTACGAATTATTTAGCAGGACCTTTGTTTACAGCCACGATACCCACGTTATTACCGGCCCTTCTTTCATAGACCAGAATATCATCATTTACCCACTTTTGTTTATAGTCGCCTTTTTGAATGGCTTCACTGTTTTCCCTCAGGTCGGCCAGTTTCTTAATAATCCCATATAGATCAGAACTTTTACTGAAAGAGGGCATCATTTCCCTGTTATTCGGGTCACTCCCAATCTGACCAAATGCATTCTCAGTAAAATTTGCTGCATATTGCTCAGTGCCGTAATAGATGCAAGGTATACCTCGAACACTCATTATTACCGCAACAGCCAATTCCAGCCTTTTTTTAGCAAAATCTTC
>DAOURK010000198.1 GCA_030625085.1 Pseudomonadota bacterium | reverse complement strand
ATACGCCTATTCTTAAAGGGGTTGAAAAGCTACAATCCCCCTTTACTGTTCCTTGGTTAAATAATATGACCGTTGAAATTGTTTGGACTGCCTAGGTTAGGTCTTATTATGGCGTTTTTACCGCCTGTGAAAATCGGTGTTCAATAGCATTTTTTATGGTTTGCTTCAGTGATTCATTGTCCCAAGGCTTGGGGATAAATTTATAGATTTCTCCCTCATTAATGGCCTCGACAATAGATTTAGTGTCGGCAAACCCGGAAAGAACCATCCTCACCGTGTGGGGATAAAGCCGGCACACTTCCTTTAGAAACTGCACCCCGTTTACATTCGGCATCCGGTAGTCGGCAATTATCAGATGAACAGGGGTTTTTTCTAAAATGGCCAGTCCTTTTTGCGCACAGTCAGCCAAGAACAATTGGTATTCTTCTTCTATGAAAAGCCGCTTCAGGGATCGAAGCACATTTTGCTCATCATCGACAAAAAGAATGGAAGGGCGGAAGCCCTCTTGGTTGAGATTCTTAAAACCATTAATGTTCTGAATATTAAATTCGGGTTCCATTTTTGAATTGAATATATATCCTTTTGGTTTATTGGATACGATCCTTATTCTTTGTTTCGGCAAAGTTATCATTCCTCTTCAATTGCTTGCCGGCCCGCCAAAATTCCATCGAATTAAGGATAGCTTTTGGCCGATTATATTGATAGAGACACTAAAAGGAGGGTACATTAATCTATGATTGATAAAGTAAAAACCGCTGATCTAAAGGTTGGCATGTATATTCACCAAATAGATACCTCCTGGTTTAAACATCCTTTTTTAGTCAATCATTTCATGATTCGCTCGGAAAAGGAGATTAAAAAACTCAATGAAGCCAAGATTGAATGGGTCCATGTAGATTTTGAGAAGTCGATCCTTGAGCCGAAAACTACCCTTGAACCGAAAATTCAAAAAATTAAGCCTGTTCCCTTTGTTCAGGAAATAGAAAAATCCCGGCAGATTTATAATAAGGCCGAGCAGCAGGTTCATGATCTGATGGAAGAGGCCAGGTGTGGGGAAAAAATTGATATTCCCCAACTACAGGAATTGGTCGGCGATATGTACGGCAGCATTCTTCGCAATTCCAATGCCCTAGTGAGTTTATCCAGATTAAAAAATTATAGTAACGGCATTTATTATCACTCCATTAATGTTTGTCTGCTGTGTCTTGCGGTTGGTCAGAAAATAAACCTTGATCCCGAAGAAATGGCAAGTATGGGGATGGGCGGCTTGTTGCACGATATAGGTTTGGTAAAATTTCCTGCGCATTTATTGGCAATAGATTATAGGCCCACGAAAAAGGAGGTTGAAGCGCTAAAACAGCATCCCCGTGAAAGCGTCCAAATATTAGAAAACTCTGAAGGAATCACTGACGATGCCATGGCCATGGTTTTGAATCATCATGAAAAGTACAATGGGGGTGGTTATCCTCAGGGCTTGAGTGGAAAAAACATTGGAACTTTCGGCTTTATTATAGGCATTGCTGATTTCTACGATCACATTACCGGTAAACACCATAACCATGAAGCGACTCTTCCTTCCGAAGCCATAAAGATGATCCTTCAAAGGTCCCAGACTCATTTTTCTCCTTTATACGTAGCCAAATTTGTGGAATGTTTGGGAATATACCCAATCGGCAGCCTGATAGAGTTGAATACCAAAGAAATAGGAATTGTTATGGAGATTATCCAAGGGGAGGTTGTGCGTCCTCGTGTTCTTCTTTTAACTGATGCGCATGGCTCTCCTTTGAAAGAAAAAATTCTTATTGACTTAATGAATCCGGCTGCCGAATTTCAACAGAAAAAAATTATCCGCCCCCTGAACCCGAATTCGCTGGGCATAGATACTGAAAAGTATCTGAGCTGTTATAAGGGATAATATAGAGACAAGTCTATGATCGAATATAATGAGCTTGAGCAAAAATTGGTTTTAAAATTAGTCTATTATGGGCCCGCCTTGTCCGGCAAAACGACCAATCTCATGCAGCTTCATGAGGCGCTTGATACTAAAGGCAGAAGTGATTTGATGGTTCTTGACACCAAGGATGACCGCACCATATTTTTTGATCTTCTTCCCTTTTACTTTGTTACCCCAACCGGATTAAAAATAAAGGTAAAGGTCTATACAGTCCCCGGCCACATCAGGCATGATGCCACCAGGAAGGCCGTTCTGTCCAGGGCGGACGGGGTCGCCTTTATTGCTGATTCAAAACTTACCGAGGCGACCAATAACTATGGGAGCTTTGAAAACCTGGAACAAAATCTGGCCTTTGTGGGCCTTGATATAGAAAAAATTCCCCTGGTCATACAATTTAATAAAAGGGATTTACCAGATATTGTGGCTGAGGATGAAATAAAAAAAGTCTGGGAGCCGACCGGCATAAAAATTTTTATGGCCTCTGCCTTACATGGCCGCGGGGTGCTGGAAACATTTAAATGCCTGGTTGATCTCACCTACGATCACCTTGATAAGCGTTTCAGTCTGGGGGAAAACCATGAGCTTTCCAAGGAAGCATTTATAAATAATCTTACCTGCTCAAATTGCGCATATTTAGCTGTCTAATAGTGGAGCGAAGCGACGAGAAATCTTATTATAGATAAAAAAGAAAAATCCTGTTAGATCCTGTTAATCCTGTCTATTTATAAAAAGGAAACTGGTTATGGAGACCGAGGTAAAGACAAATGATGGCATCGACTTTTTGGTTGGGGTTGAGATGTCTTTAAATGACATATTAAGCGCCCCTGAGGTGGACCCACTGCTTGCGGCCATTATTAAAGGAGGCGCAGAACTGGTCGCTATCACTGATCCTAAGGGGCGGTTTTTATGGGCAAAAGGCGATAGGAATGGGGCCCGGGAATTGCAGCCTTCGGTAAGGCAAGATGCGGACAAAGGCAGATATGAAAACGCTAACTGGCGCCTCTGGCCGCTTTATCACGAAGCGGAACCAATTGGTTTTCTCTTTATCTTGAGGCCACCCGGGGAGAGTTTATGTCATCTTAGCCATATTACAGAAATGGCTTTCACCACTCTTAACCTTATTATGAAAAACAGTGTAAAAAGAATGCTTACCACTGAAGTTCACACTGCTTCCATTCAACAATCTTATAATGAGCTTCTTGAGATAAATAAAAAATTATCCATATCCGAAAAAAAATATAGGCACCTGGCCCAGACCTTAGAGCAAAGGGTTGAAGAAAGGACCGCCGAGTTGAAAAAGGCGCACACAAGATTGCTTCAGCAGGAAAAAATGGCTTCTGTCGGGCAACTGGCCGCAGGAGTGGCCCATGAGATAAACACTCCCATCGGCTTTATTTACAGTAATCTTAATACCCTTTTAAAATATATGGCCACCCTTATCAAAATGCTCAAATTTTATAAAAAATCATCTACTGTGCAAACTGCCGGCAGTTTAAATGAATCGGAAGAATTATATAATAAGTTAAAAATTGACTTTATTATGGATGACTCGCTTGATTTAATTCAGGAAAATATAGACGGCGCAGAAAAAATAAAGACAATTGTGGCCAATTTAAAGGATTTTTCGCATATTGATGATGTTTCCGAAATAGAAATGAATATCAATCAGGAACTGGAAAATACCATTAGTGTTCTTTTGCATGAGATAAAGAGCAGGTCAGCCCGGATTATAAAAAAATTTGGCCGAATTCCAAGTTTTAAGGGCCATCCGGGCTTAATAAGCCAAGTTTTTTTCAATATTCTTTTAAATGCCCTGCAATCAAAGGATAAGGATTTAGTGATAACCGTGCGGACCGAACAAAAGATGGATGATTTGGTCATCTCCATTGCTGATAATGGCCCCGGGATACCTTCTGATATTCAGGGCCGTCTTTTTGAACCCTTCTTCACCACCAAGGATGTGGGCCAGGGCACTGGGATGGGGCTTAGCATTGCCTATGATATTGTATCCGGTCATAAAGGTAATATTAAAGTTAACAGCCAAATAGGCGAGGGTTCAAATTTTAGCATTATCCTGCCCTTAAACAAAAAATACTCTCCGTCGGTTGAAGGATAAAAGTTGTCCAAATACGCCAAATTTTTTAAGACCATAAAAGAGGATACCTTTGAAGATGCGATTCAATCCGAAGAGGTGCCGGCCCAAGATTTTAAGGGGTTTACTCTGCTTTTTGTCGATGATGAAGAAAATGTATTACGGTCCCTCAGGCGTTTGTTTCTGGAAGAAAACTACCAAATCCTTGCCGCCTCATCAGGGCGGGAAGCTATGCAGGTTATGCAAAATCATGACGTACATTTGGTGATGACTGATCATAAAATGCCCGGCATGTTGGGCACTGAACTGCTTAAAGAGATTAAGAACAGGTGGCCTGAGACCATCAGGATTATGCTCACCGGTTATGCGGATGTTGAATCAATAATGGGAGCGGTGAATGAGGGGGCTGTTTATAAATTTATTACCAAACCATGGCACGATGAAGACTTGCGCCTGACGGTAAGCCTGGCCCTGCAGCAATATGCCTTAATTCGGGAAAACCAAAGATTAAAAAAACAGGCCAAAGAACAACAGAGTAGGATTAAGGGTTACGCCAAGCTGTTTGATGAGTATCGGGGCATATTGGGAAAGGTAGTGGTAAAATCAGGTATAATTACTGAAGAGCAAAAGAATAAGGCCGGAAAGGAAAGGAAAAAGGACGAGCTTATTGGTGATGCGCTCATCCGTTTGAATCTGGTCACTGAAGAGCAGATTGTCAAGGCCGTTCAGAAACACCAAAATATTGATCGTTTGGACCTTAAGGAGGTGCGTATTAACGCGCATGTGGTCAAATTTTTCCCACGGGAGCTTTGTGAAAAAAATCGGTTGATCCCGGTAAAGCTTGAAGGCGCCAATTTAACCATAGCCATGGCTGATCCGACTGATTATACTAAAATAGATAATATTTCCTTCATGACCGGGTTTCGGGTAACCCCGGTAATTGCCAAGTCCTCTGAAATTCTGCTGCAGCTTGATAACATTTATGGAGCAGGCGGCGATCTTAAGGGGGCGCAAGATATTGAAGAGGCTTTGGAATTGGAACCAATGGAGGAGATAGATATTATTATTGAAGATGACGAAGCTGAGGAGAATATAGAATCATTACTTAAAACATCGGGCGTCCCCCCCATTGTAAGGATAGTAAATGCCGTCATATTGGAAGCGCTGCGCTATCAGGCAAGCGATATCCACATTGAGCCCAAGACCAAATATTCAATTATTAGATACAGAATAAGCGGGATACTTCACACCAAACTGAAAATACCCTCCAACCTACATTCCTCCACCATATCAAGAATAAAGATTCTTTCTAAAATGGATATTGCCGAGCGGCGCAAGCCGCAGGACGGCAGGATCACCATCAAAACAGGCACCAGAATAGTAGATGTAAGGGTCGCAACCATGCCCACCATAAACGGTGAAAAGGTGGTTATGAGGGTGCTGGATAAAGGCGCAGCCATTAAAAAAATTTCAGAGCTGGGCATCCGGGGAATGGACCTTCGGCGACTAACAATGGTTATAAAAAAACCTCAGGGCATATTAATATCAACCGGCCCCACCGGCAGCGGCAAGACCACAACGCTCTATTCCATTCTTTATGAAATGCGCACCGCCACCAAAAACTTTGAGACCATTGAAGACCCGGTGGAGTATTTTCTGGAAGAAGCTAGTCAAGTATATGTGAGAGAGCAAATAGGACTGTCCTTTGGCGCTGTATTAAGGGCCACCCTGCGCCAGGACCCTGATGTGTTATTGGTGGGTGAAATCCGAGATTATGATACAGCGGATGTGGCCTTCAAGGCAGCCCTTACCGGACATATGGTTTTAACCAGCCTTCATACCAATAATACCATTGCCTCCATTACCCGCCTTATTGATATTGGGGTTAAACCATATCTTATTGCCTCAGCCATAGAAGGGATAATAGCCCAGAGGCTGGTAAGAAAGGTCTGCCCCTATTGTAAAACAGCAAGAATTCCTGATAAAGATGTCCTGGATCTTCTCAAGATACGGCAAGGCACTTTTGATGAGGTGGTCATGGGCCAAGGATGCAGCAGGTGCAACAATACTGGTTATCTTGGAAGAGTTGGCCTCTATGAGGTCTTTGTTATGAATGATGAGTTTCGCCATCTTATAAGCAATAATTATAAAGAGTCGGAAATTATGGATTTGGCCAGGAGCAATGGTATGAAAACATTGATGGAGGACGGCTTGGAGAAGATAAAATCAGGAGTCACCACGCCTGAGGAATTATTGCGAATTATTGGCCCGGTAACGAGGGATGAGCACAAGTGCGAAAGCTGCGAAAAATTGATTGACAGAAAGTTTCTTTTTTGCCCCTATTGCGGTGTATTTAAACATAATGTTTGCAACCATTGCCAAATGCCTCTTGATGAGGAATGGCTTATATGTCCTTTTTGTGGTAAAGCTAAAAATAAAGATCAACAGCCTGAAGAGGGGTAAAGTAAGAGCAATACACTATTTAAGGAGAGTAAATAATTATGGCTTCTCATTCAATTTTGCTTGTTGATGATGATTCAGGAACTATAAAGGCCTTACAAAGGCTTTTCAAAGAGGAAGACTACCGGATCTATACTGCTGATGGTGGAGAAAAGGGGTTAGAGATATTTAAAAATCATTCCCTTGACCTGGTTATTTCCGATCAAAAGATGCCTTATATGAATGGTTCGGAATTTCTGGAAAAAGTTCAGCAGCAACATCCGGATACCATACGTATTCTTCTAACCGGATATTCTAACATGGAAGCAACTATTTCTGCTATCAATAAGGGTAAAATATATCAATATATCTCTAAACCATGGGATGTTGAAGATATTAAAATAAGAGTAAAGAAAGCCTTAGATCAATATGATCTTATTCAAGAAAATAAAAGACTACAGGAAATCACCCGGCTTCGGAATGAGGAACTAAAGAAAAATAACGAATTGTTAGAGGAGAGGGTTCGTCAACGCACCGAAGAACTAAACCTGGATATCACCAAACGCAGGCAAACGGAAGAAGAACTTCAACGGACTTTAGCAAAGTTGCGAAAAGCCCTGGGAGGAACCATCAATGCGATGGCCTTAACAGTTGAAACAAAAGACCCTTATACAGCCGGTCATCAACGACGTGTAACGGATCTTGCCCGTGCTATAGCAGATGAAATGTGCCTTCCTAAGGAAAAAATTGAGGGAATTCGTATGGTAGGAGTCATCCATGATCTTGGTAAGATATCCGTGCCGGCAGAAATTCTAAGTAAGCCGGGGCGCATAACCGATATTGAATTCAATCTTATTAAAACTCATCCTCAAACAGGTTACGACTATAGAAAAAAACTCCCGTTGGATTTTAAGCAGTTAATCTAAATTTAAAGATATCTATCAACTTTTCTGGAAAATATACATCTTTGATAATTTTTTGAATTTTTTTTATCATTTTTTTTTGTTTAGAATTTCTATTC
>DAOURK010000183.1 GCA_030625085.1 Pseudomonadota bacterium | reverse complement strand
TAAAGGGTTAAACACAACAGGCAAGATAAATATTACTTAACTAAAACGGACAAATCAAAAATTATTTTTCGATTTTTGCTCAAAATCGCAAATAAGGTGGTATGAGCCTATAATTTTTGACCTTGTTTTAACACCCTTTTTTAATATTTATTTACCAAAAAATTTTGTGAATGAATTATTTAAAAATAATTTGTGTATCATAAAAGAAGGGAAACAAGATGCTGGGTTTGAAAATCGTTAAAGCGTCTATTAATTAGACGATTTTTTCAATTTGAGATATAAAAATTATCATATCTGAGAACAATAGATACTGTATAGCTAGTTGATAATAAATAATATTTTAAATTTTTATTTTTTTGGCATTAAAAGTGCGATATAGAGATCAAAGAGTTAATAATTCAATTCTATAATATTCCCCAAAATAAATATAAGAAACAAAATAGGAATAAATAAATATTTTACAGGCCGCTGTACCCCAAGGATGGCGTTGACATATGCTTGCTATTTTATGTATATTATTAAACATAAATTAATTTATCTAAATTTATTTTAAATCAAATATCTAATTAATCTTCAGGTTTTATTTAGCTATTATCAGAGGAATCCCTATGAGTTTGCTTTATGAAGGACAAATCATTCGCGATACTTACGAAGTTGAGCGTTTCCTTGCGGAAGGCTCTTTTGGAGAAGTATATCGTGTTAAACACCGCTTTCTTGGAAGACAAGCTATGAAAGTATTCAAAGTGCCTGGCATTTCCATTAAAGAAATAGAACAGATGCTTGATGAAGCAATAATCCTTTCACGCTTCGGCCATCCCAATATCATCAGGGTTTTTGATGCTAACCTTATAGAGACATCTAATGGAACATACGGCTTCTTCACTATGGAATATGTTGCCGGTGGAAGTTTACAACAATTTTGGCGCTCATATGGGCAACGTTTAATTCCAGTTGAAACAACCCTTGAAATCATACGCCAGGTGTGTCGTGGGGTTGCTGTCAGTCATAGCGAAAAACCCCCTATTATTCACCGGGACCTAAAACCACAAAACATTTTGGTGGGCTACGATGCCACCGGGTTAAGGGCGAAAGTCTCCGATTTTGGCCTTGCAAAAAGGGTCAATCCCTTAACTTTATTGGCCAGTGCACGAGGCACCTTGTGCTTTAAAGCTCCCGAGGTATTCCAGAATTCCCAGTGTGACTCATGTAAAGGTGACGTCTGGGCGCTTGGTTCAATGCTCTATCTTCTTTTGACTGACAGGCTCCCCTATGGGAAATTAGGCGACATCAAGCTTCCCGACAAAAAACACTTTGCTCATCCTTTAAATAAACCATCCATGCTTAATTTTAATGTGGACAAATCCTTAGATCAAATTATATTTCATGCACTGGCTTTAAAGCCTAAAGATCGTTACCCAACAGCCAATGAATTTCTCGAAGATCTGACCAAATGGGAATCCCAACACATCAGAACATTTGCCGGACCGGATAACAGTGATTTTTCTGATATTACCAAAAATGCGCTGGGTGCACATTCATCTTTTGATGAGGGTGAAGCAAAAAAGATGGCCCTAAAGGCGCTTAAATTTTCCCGCCAGGCTGGTAAGCTGATTGAAGCTGCGGATTTGATGGAAGAGGCATTCAATAAGTGGCCTGATTTGCGGGAACAATATGATTTTCAATTAAAGCTGTGGCGCCGTGGGATTGTGATGTAAAGAAAAAGATAAGTTTGCGTATATCCAAAAAACACAATAAATAGCAACGATTATTCCTGATGTTAATTACACTGTTCTCTAAAATGGTAATTTTAATTTTTCTGAATGAGATGAATAATGAGTGAAATTGAAAAAGATTGGGGTTCAAATACTTCTATAGCCGGAGCAGATATACTCTTAGACGCGGCTAAGCCTAAACTTTATCGGATGAATGCTTTCAGAGTGGCTGAGTTGCCGGTGGAGTCCAAAGCGCGGGATTTGGTCAAACGCCGACAAATCATAGAGATGGCAAGCAAAACAGGGATGCCCATTCCTGCAGGCACCGACTTTTTTCTCCCTTTGGAAGAGGCTGTTTCTCCCGATACACTGCGTGAAGCAATGCAATGCCTTCAAGATCCTGAAAGGCGGCTTGTAGACGAGTTCTTCTGGTTCTGGCCACAGGAACTTGGACAAAGCAAGAGCGATAAAGCTTTGTCTGCGCTATCTCGGGGTGAAATAAAAGCAGCCACAGAGATATGGCTTAACCAAGAACAGAGTGATGAAAGCAATGTTTCAATACATAATCTGGCTGTTTTATATCATGCAATGGCCCTTGATATGGAACATGAGAAGCTATCTAGATCAGCAGAAGAGGGGCCATTAGAGGAAGAGCAAAGACAGAAGTGTGATTTATATTGGCAGCAAGCCTTTAGATTTTGGAGGATGCTCTTAGAGCATGAAGCCTTCTGGAGTAAATTGGCTGAGCGCATTCGAAGCATTAACGACCCACGATTGACTACCGGCACAGTGCGAAGGATGCAAACTTCATTGCCGTCTGTGCTTCTATTAATCAGTGCCCACCTTGCCCTTCAATATGCCGAACGAGCTAATATACCTGAGGCTGACCGTCACAAGCAACTCATGGTGCAGTCAGGATTTGAGCAAAATATCATCGATATGGCCTTGCGGCGCGTAATCGAGCCGATTCGGGAGAGGATCAAACTTCAGTGCCGGAAGACGGAAACAGAAGGTAAGGCTGATCCTATTCAGGCGGGGAATATAGCCAGGCAACTCATTGCTCAAACAAAGCCGCTATTAGCTGTTTTAGATTGTTTATTACTTGGGGGCAACCCGATTCGGGACAGTATTCATGACGAAATTGCGCTTTGTGCTGTTGCCTGTCAGATACAATTTGGTAATAAGACAGAGAATTGGAAGCTTTCTTCGGAAATTCTCCAACTTTCACATACTCTTGCCATAAGCAAAGCAGTCAAGACGCGTATTGAGGAAAATTCCAAAATTGTTCGGGAAAATGCTGACTTAGGGAATGCATGGTGTGACGAAGGTTATTATGATCTTCCGGCACCTATTCTCACTGTTCTTGAACGGGCACGAGAACAGGCTAAGGCCGGGCAGTGGGATAAGGTAATTCCTCTTTTAAAAAAAATGACTAAAGGTGAAGGAGAACCTAGGATCGAAGAAAAGGATAAACACCTTATACGTGGCCCTTTAGCCTACTGTCTCAATTTGCGGGCAATGGCAAAGTATAATCCTGCAATTAACCAGCATAATGAATTGCCTTCAGTTATAAAGGAAATAAAAAAACGTAAAAATATAGGTGTTATTTTTGAGCCTGGGAAATGTATGGGCTGTGGGGCGTTTCTTTTTGAAAGGTATATGAGGTTCACTTTCGAAGGGGATACTCATGTCTTGTGTGAGAATTGTGGTAAGGAGTTAAAAAATAAAACAAGCAGAAAAAAGGCTCATCTGCAAATCATAATAATAACAGTGATGAATGACCTAATTCTAGCAGAAAGATTAAATCCCCAAAATAGCCTTATAAGAAAAAACCTCTCTGAAGTTCGGCGACTGGCATATGAGCTAAATATAGACCTCCCTCATTCATTGATATTGTTTATTAATTCAGGTTTTGCGTCTATTACCGAGCTTATTATAGCATTAAAGGACTTAAATCTTGAAGTGCGCGAAGCTGCCGAAGAAGCACTTGTGAAAATTGAGCCCAACTGGGCAAAATCTGAGGCTGCGAAAAGCGCTATCCCATTATTAGCGAAAGCACTTGAAGGTTTGAAGAGTCCCGATGTTCAAACAATAGCAGCCCAAGCATTAGGCAAATTGGGGCTGATAGCTGTGCCATATCTTATGTCCGTATTGAGTAATGGGATGCCAGGTGCGCGGAAAGCTGTAGCAGAAGTCTTAGGGAATATTGGGCCAGGGGCTAAAGATGCAATACCAATACTTAAAGCAACCTTGAGGAATAAAAATCCCAGCGTTTGCATGGCAGCAAAGGATGCACTAAGGAAAATCGGAAAGTCTATCCCAGAAGTAGTAGATGATTTAAAGAATAAAAACACCAGGGGGAAGAAGACAGCAATTCTCGCTTTGGCAAAGGCGCTTACAGGTAGCAAAATTGACGATTCAAAGCTTAATGGGGAGGCAGCTCTGGCAGAGGCATTAAAGGACAAAAAGCCCTGTATACGTTCAGCTGCAGCGCAGGCGCTTGGAGAGATTGGGCATGGTGCTAAAGGAATTATCTCAGGATTGTTAATAGTTTTAGTGGATGAAAACTACAAAGTTAGGAAATCGGCAGCATTAGCTTTGGGGCAAATATTGAAAATCCATACTGAATACATGAATTTGAGGGAGTGTGAAAAGGTAATTTTAGCTCTAACAATAACCTTAAAAGACAAGAGGCATATCGTACGTATAGCTGTGATGGAAGCATTAGCAAAGATTGGCCCATATTCAAAAGGAGCTATCCCTTCTTTAATCGCGTCTTTAAAGGACAAAAATTTAAATATTCGGATGGCAGCAGCATATACTTTAGGACAAATATTAGCGAAAAGCAAATCTGATTTTATAAAGAGACAAGAGGTGGCAGAAGTGGTTTCCGCTTTGGCAGAACAAGTAAGGGACAAAAATTCTGATGTATGTGCTGCAGCAATGAATGTTTTGGACAAGATTGATCCTGTATTGCTTAACCAAATCTTGATTAAGCAAAATGCCAAAAAAAGGCGTGCAACCCTTGCCCTAACCCTTGCCCTAATATTTGGCATTGTATTGGTGACTATTTTATTAATAATTGTCTTAAGTTAGGTTAAGTGACAGGTATGAGTAATGTAAGCTAGCTGTAAAAACAGCCGCCAACATTGAATACAACTCAAATTTCAGGGATATTGTTTTTAATAAAAAAATTTGTCTCAGCGCTTATCTCGAAAAGTAATAATACAAATCCCGGTATGCGGAAAATAGGGAAAATTATTTTGAAGAACATTAATCCTATTACCACCAAAAGATCCTATTACAATTAAAGCTGCTTTCCCTCAAAGCAAGGTGTATGAATAATGAGTGAAATTGAGAAAGATAGGGGTTCAGATAGCAGGATAGATGGAGCAGATATATTCTTGGAATTGGCTAAGCCTGAACTTTATCGAATGAATGCTTTCAGGGTAGCTGAGCTGCCGGTGGAATCCACAGTGAGGGATTTAGGTAAACGTCGGCAAATCATGGAGATGGCAAGCAAGACAGGGATGCCGATTCCCGCAGGCAGTGGCCGTTTTCTCCCTTTGAAAGGCACTATTTCTCCTGATATCGTGCAAGAAGCAATGCAACATTTCCAGGACCCTGAAAGGCGGCTTGTCGATGAATTCTTTTGGTTCTGGCCAAAGGAATTTGGACAAAGCAAGAGCGACAAAGCTTTGGCTGCCCTATCTCGTGGTGACATAAAAGAAGCTACAGAGATATGGCTTAACCAAGAACAGAGTGATAACGGCAATGTACCAATACATAATCTGGCTGTTTTATATCATGCAATGGCCCTTGATATTGAATATGAGAGACTATCTAAGTCATCAGAAGAAGATTCATCAGAGGAGGAGCAGAGACAGAAGAGTGATTTATATTGGCAGCAAGCTTTTCAAATTTGGGGGATGCTTTTAGAGAAGGAATCCTTTTGGAGTAAATTGGCCGAGCGCATTCGAAGCATTAATGACCCACGATTGACTACCGGCACAGCGCGAAGGATGCAAACTTCACTGCCGCTTGTGCTTCTAATAATCAACGCACGTCTTGCCCTTCAATATGCTGAACAAGGTAATATCCCTGAGGCTGCCCGTCACAAGGCACTCATGGAGCATTCAGGATTTGAGCAAAATATCATCGATATGGCCTTGCGGCGCGTAATTGAGCCGATTCGGGAGAGGATCAAACTTCAGTGCCGGAAGACGGAAACAGAAGGTAAGGCTGATCCTATTCAGGCAGGGAATATAGCCCAACAACTCATTGATCAAACAAAGCCGCTATTAGCGGTTTTAGATTGTTTATTACCTGGGGGCAACCCGATTCGGGACGGCATTCATGACGAAATTGCGCTTTGTGCTGTTGCCTGTCAGATACAATTTGGTAATAAGACAGAAAATTGGAAGCTTTCTTCAGAAATCCTTAAACTTTCACGTTCTCTTGCTGTAAGCGAAGCAGTCAAAATACGTATTAATGAAAATGCCAAAATTGTTCAGGAAAATGCTGACTTAGGGAATACATGGTGTGACGAAGGTTATTATGATCTTCCGCCGCTTGTTCTCACTGTTCTTGAACGGGCACGAGAACAGGCTAAGGCCGGGCAGTGGAATAAGATAATTCCTGTTTTAGAAAAAATGATTAAAGACAAAGGAGAACCTAGGGTCGAAGAAAAGGATAAGCACCTTATATATGGGCCTTTAGCCTATTGTCTTAATTTACGGGCAATGACCAAGTATAATCCTGCGGTTAACCAACACAATGCACCACCTTATATTCTCAACCAAATAGCCCAACGACTCCAAGACAAAGGTGTTTTAGAGCCCACCAAATGTATGGCCTGTGGCGGATATTTATTTGAAGGGAAGCCCCTCACATATAATAATGTTTCCTATGTTGTGTGTATTCATTGCTGGGATAAGTTAAACCGTGAACAAGAAGAAAAAAAAGATAAATTGCGTCTTGAATTGAAAATTGCAGCAGAGGACTTAATTTTTGCTAGTGAACTTAATCCAAGAAACAATCTCATTAAAAAAAACCTTACCGAAGTTAAAAGGGTGGCAGCCGACCTCGGTGTAAGAAAAGATTTGCCCACGCCGATGTTAATGCGAACAGAAGGAGGCTTAGCGACAATACCTGAGCTGGTTTCCGCTATAAAAGGCAAAGATTCCAGAATACGAAGAGCAGCAAAACTAGCGCTAAAAAAAATTGATCCAACCCTGGCCTGTCAAATTGGCTTAAAACAGCATATAAAACTCATAACCCGGCAAGTAAAATTCCTTTTTTCAAGTGGGATTGCTCAGGCAGCGATTTTCATAATAATAATGGTTTTAGGTGTCAATTTTCTCAGTTATTATAAAAATCAAAAAACTCCTGAATTTTACTACAGGTTATATAAATATAGAGTGATATCTAAAAGTAAAGCCATATCAGTGCTGGCAATGAAAACATTATACGGAGATCCTAGTGTAAAGAAGGCAGCACTAAAAGCATTAAAGAACATTGATCAGGGTAAAGCTATGTCAATGCTAGTAATAAAGGCATTAGAGAGCCGAAATCCCATTTTAAGGAAGGCGGCACAAAGGGCATTAAAGAATATTGATCCTAATTGGGCCAAGTCACGTGTTGTTATTTCAACATTAATGACAGCGCTTCTGAATCAAGAATTGTATATACGGAAGAGCGCAGCACAAGCACTTGGAAATATCGGCCCAGAGGCGAGGGAAGCCATTCCAAGCCTAATTTCAGCAATGAAAAACAGTAGTTATAGTATGAGGGAGGAATTAGTGAAGGCACTGGCAAAAATTGAGCCAGGGGTTAAGAATATTCCGACCTTTACACTGGCCTTAAAAGATAAAAGTTCTCATGTAAGGAAAGCCGCAGCAAAGGCACTTGGAAATATCAAGCCAGAAGCTGATGAAGCTATTCCGGTATTGGTTGAGGCACTGAAGGATGAAAACCTTGGCGTGAGAATAGCTGTAATGCAGGCACTTGGAAATATGGGCTCAGTAGCGAAGGAGGCTATACCGGCGCTCATACCTTTACTAGGAGATACCTCTTTTATAGTGCAAAAAGCTGCTAAGGAAGTACTGAATAATATTGATCCTGAATGTTTAAAGTCCTATGAAATGAGTAAAGTTAATGAGGAAACATTGAATGGTAAGTATGCAAGTGTTAAAACAGAAGATCAAAAAACCTCATTAAAAAAGAATAGAGAAACAATCAAAGGGGAGAAAAAATTCAAAGAAGACCTTAAGATTATGAAAGGAATAGGTAATCCCCTGGTGACAATAGAAACCTCTTTAGGGAATATTACGCTTGAACTTTTCCAAAAAGAAGCTCCAATAACTGTAAAAAAAAATTTAGAGTATATTAAGGATAAATTTTATGATAAAACGATTTTTCATAGAGTTGTGTCCAATTTTGTCATTCAGGGCGGGGGATTTACCATAAATATGAAAAAAAAACCAACTCGCTCGTCTATCAAAAATGAAGCTACTAATAAAATCGCCAATGCAATGGGAACAATTGCCATAGCTAGAAAACGTGACATTAATAGCGCCACTTCGCAATTTTTCATCAATCTTAAAGATAATTTTTTTCTTGATCATAAAAACAAGTCCCAAAAAGGTTATGGATATTGTGTATTTGGAAAAGTAATAGAAGGGATGGAAGTGGTTCATAAAATTGGAAAGGTCAAGACAAAAATAAAAAGATCCATGAAAGATGTGCCGGTAACTCCGGTGGTCGTTAAGTCAGTGCAAGTGCGACTTATGAAACCAAACGAAACAAGGGAAATTCTTTCAGAGCTTTTAGCAGCATTAAAAAAATGGGATTTTAATGTGCGTGAAGCATCAGTGCAAACTTTAGGAGAGATGGGGCCAAAACTATAGAAAAAAACTCCCGTTGGATTTTAAGCAGTTAATCTAAATTTAAAGATATCTATCAACTTTTCTGGAAAATATACATCTTTGATAATTTTTTGAATTTTTTTTATCATTTTTTTTTGTTTAGAATTTCTATTCA
>DAOURK010000244.1 GCA_030625085.1 Pseudomonadota bacterium | reverse complement strand
CTTCTTCATACCCCTATTCCTTCCCTATCTATATTCCAATGAATAGGCATGGCATTAGCTAAATCAGAATCCCAGAAAGTTTTAGACTCAATAAGAAGTCCAAATACAACATCATATTCCAATTCAATATCATAGGCTAAATTTATAATTTCTTCTTCCAAAGCAGTATCTACATCGTTTTCAAGTAATACTAATACATCAATATCAGATTCCTTATCAAAATCTCCTCTTGTCTTTGAGCCATAAAGGATGATCTTTGCAGTAGGAAATCTTGTAAGCAATTGTTCTTTTAATTCTCGCAAAGCCTTATGTTCATTTTCTTTAAAATTTATTTCTTTTAATGCCTTCATTTTGATTCCACTTGGGCTGCCATCCCTGATATTTTTGGCAGAATGCTGACTAACTAGCTGTTTTGTAAGGCCTCTGTGCAAATCGCTATTTGCCTACCGGCTTTGCCATAGCCGGCATAATCGCTTAATGATCCGATGTGGACGCCGGCAAAGTCGGTAAATATATTACTATTGATAGTATAGCATTTTTATGGTGAAAATCAATTTTATCGAAACAAGGCATAAACCATATAAGGTGGTTTGTAGATTCGATCATCCTACTAAAAGGAATTGAGTTTTGTGCGGCAAAAGTGGGGACGTGTAACATGATTATTGGCAATAACTCCATATATACTGTTTAATGAGGCTATTTGGCCGGTTACTGAAAAACAGTTATTATTTTGGATTGTAAAATTGTTACAATCATGGAGTGCAATTGGATCATCGCCTATGCCAAAGATATAATTATCTGAGCTAATTTAATAACTCTCTTTCCTTTAAATGCAACCCATTCCGGGGCTACCATTTTTAATTTCAACCCAACCATGATGAAATTTTAGAAATATTTTTCAATTTAATTAATTACCTTTTACTTTTTGCCGCAGACACACGCAGACAAAGGCTGACTATTTAGTTTTTTAAAATACCTCTCTCCTTCAAAACATTGAGGCATCTCACAACACATTTTTTTATTAGGCAACCATTATTACGCTTTTTCCATGATAAGGAGGTCCCTTACCAGCCCAAGGAGTCGCTTTTCGTCCTTGGCCTCTTTCACGTCAAAGCCGGCAAACTGCTCCCAGGTAAGGGGGACATTTATCCGCTGCACGGGCGTAAAGCCCGCTTTGACGAAAAAGCGGTAGCAGTCAAAAACGTGGTCTACATAATACTTGCCGGTTTGGGTGATCTCTTGGGCAAGCTCAGTGGTGTTTTGGAGGAGGAGCGCCGCGTATCCACCGGTGTTCAGGGTGGCGTAACAGTCGATAATGAGTTTTTCCATTTTGCGGTTGAACTCCTTAAGGCTTATATTGGAGAAGGAGCCCTCATCTTTTGTGTATTGGCTGCGCTTTTGCCTCCAGTAGGGTGGGTCAAGGAATATCAGGTCGCAGTTTCGGGCCTCTTGGGGGAAACCAAGGGATATGTCATGTCCGGTTATATCATGTCTGGCCGGACAAAGGTCGTAGATAAGGCAGCGCCTTTCCATGCGGCGGCACACATCCAGGGTGGTGCCGCTTCCACCGAAGGGGTCTACTATTAAGGCGTTGGGCTGGGTGAAGTAGTAAAGAGTGTTTAAGACGATCTGGCCGGGTATGCGGCCGGGGTAATGGAAACCGAATCCGGGGTCGCAGGAGGAAAAATTCCAGAGGGTGGAAAGCTTGAGCCAGTCCGGATTGCCGTCAGTGGGTGACAGCGATGCCTGGCGGATTTTTTTGACTGCTTTGGCTATCAGCCGTGAGGTGGGAAAGGATTGTCTGTCTTGTTCGGCCATCTTTTGGGCCAGATGGTAGGCCTGCTCTTGTTTATTCTGGGGGAGTTTGGCCAGTTCGCGGGCAGAAGCATAATCTAAATTTATAACGCGCGTTATAATTGTTGAGTCTAAATTTTTGGCTATATTTATATAATGGTTAATCCAGGGTTGGGCTTTATTGAAGTAGGCGGCGGCTTTTTGTTGCGACCAGCCCTTTTCTTCCACTAAAAGTTTTATTCTGTCGGCCAGCTCTAACACGGTGAGTCTTTTGCCGTGGGTGGTATTAAGCTTGGCGGCCAGGGCCAGGGCTTCGTCAAGGCTGATATCCTTTATTTGGACCTCGATTTCAGTATCTCCTCGTTTTTTGGCTGCTTCCAGGCGGTGAAAGCCGTCGATGAGGATCATTTCCTTGTTGACGACTATGGGGGGCCAGGAGGTGTTTTTCAGCTCTTCGATATAATCGGGATCGAGCCGGCGGCGCGGGTTTATTTCGCGCTTGCGGATGATGTCGGTGATGGGGATGGTGGTTTTTGGTTTGATCACGGTTTTCTTTTTTAGCCGCAGACACACGCAGACAAAGGCGGACTATTTATTTTCAACAGTTACTAAAAATTCTCTAATTTGTTATAGCAGCAACTGACTTTTCCACGGAAAATTTGTCGGTTTCAAGGATAATCTTTTAATGGGTGTAAAATTGGGGACGGGTCCCCATTTTATCACTATTTGCCTTAACGTGCTCATTTTCTGCAGGCTTCCTGATGAATCCGGTATGGGGAAAATTGTTTTATGGTTTATGCAGCTCTTTCAAGCTTTAATTTTTTTATCCGCGAGCGCACTGGTTTTAATTCTGTTATGGTGACATATACGATGGGGGTATCTTTTTTAGATGCGATTTGCCCTGTT
This sequence comes from Pseudomonadota bacterium, assembly GCA_030625085.1. Taxonomy (GTDB): domain Bacteria; phylum SZUA-182; class SZUA-182; order DTGQ01; family DTGQ01; genus DAOURK01. The sequence goes on along the minus strand of DAOURK010000244.1, from coordinate 288 downwards.
TCTTTTGCCCATTTATTAAATTCTTCATCTCCCTCAATCTGCATGACAATAAGGGCATTATCAGGTAATTTATCTGCAAATTCAGAATGCTCTAAAATATATTTATCAAATTCTCGTACAAGCATGCTGTTTTTCTCAACAAATCTCTTTTTATCTATCATGGTTTTTCAGGCAGCGTTGGGTAATTCGATTTTTTCAATTCTTGATAAAGTTTTAGCCCGTAGATTTTTTATTATGATAAAAAGCACTTTCTCACCCTGTGATTCAACACTTTTTCCCAGCTTAAGA
>DAOURK010000130.1 GCA_030625085.1 Pseudomonadota bacterium | reverse complement strand
GGCAGACCAACCCCCAAATTTACAATATTAAGTTAAAAGATAGTGACAATAAAAAAACAGTATAGACAGGGAAAGGTATCATTCGCGTTTGCGTTTAATAATATTGAGGATGGACTTGGCAATAGAGCAAAGGGATAATTTTTTTGAAAATCCCCATAAACCATATCATCCGAAAGTGCGAAATAAATCCGCGCCGTCAGCTTGATTCCGATTATATCGAGGAGCTGAAAAACAGCGCTTCTTGGCGGGGTCTTGGGTTGTTTACTCTTTTAGGATCAGTAATAATAGCAAAAAATTCAGTTAAAATCTGAGGAGAAACACAAAGAGGAATTTCTCCTTTTAGTCCTTTTTCCCGAAGCATTTTAGAGGATTGGTAGAAAGGAGATGTCTCATCGCTTGCGTAGACTAAAACATTAGGGTCTAATAGGCTGATTTTAGAGGTAGTCATAAATCTCTTTTCTGGTTAGTTTTCCTTTAACTCCTAATGGCCAACTGGCAAAATTAATCTCATCATTCCTTTGCATCATTCAATCCTTCAATCCTTCAATCCTTCAATCCTTGACAGTTTTCCCTTATATCTCCTAAACTGGTTACAAAGGGCGGAGAGAGCCTTAAAAGAGTTAAATAAATCTATAAACCTATGAGAGGGTTTGCTTTTACCAACGACAAAAACAAAAGGAGGGAAATTTATGCTCAAAAAGCTGGTTTTAGAATTTCCTGAAGAGCTTTCAGATGAAGATCTTCATGACAAGGAAGTGATAACAAAAGGCAGAGAGGGGGTTATAATGACGCTTCTTCACAAGGGGAAAATATCACAAGGAAAGGCTGTTGAGATGCTCAATATAGATCGTTACAAGCTTTTTGATCTAATGGCTAAGTATAATATAGCCACAGCGGATTTTTCCGCAAATGAGCTTGAACGTCAACGGCAAGATGCGCATAAATAATAAGAACAACAAGATGGAGAACTTGATAGTATCTGACAGAGGCCCTCTTATCAGCATGGCACTAATATTGTCAACCGCAAAATTCCTTGATATCCCTATCATTAAGGGGTGAGTGCTTCTATTTCGTTAAACTTGGAAAAATCTTTTGTGTTGTAAGTATAAATCCGGGTAATGGTGTTTGAGAGCATAGTAGTTACCAGATGCAAATCAAAAACTTCCAGGGGCTGCCAAAGCCATAGATCGAAATAATTTAATAAAAAATTGGGCTCATTTAAAAATATCACATTACATAAGCTTCCCGGATCATCAGTTAATAACGTGCCGGCTCATACATGAAAATCCTCACCAGTTTTGCCTGAAGGACAAAATAGTAATTCTTGAAAATGAATAGTCTGTGCCCGTCTGCGTGTGTCTGCGGCTAAAAATTTAGACTCCGCACTTATAACCCGGGTTATAAATTTGGATGATCAAGATCTCAGTGAATTCATAGTGGAATTTTTGGTAAAGGAGGGATATAAGGTATCGGCAGTTAGCAATGTCAAGCTGCCTGATGATATAGACAGCAGCATAAATTTCTTTACAATCCCCATAGAAGGTAGTATCCTCATAAATAATGCGGTTCAGTTCAATATCTTTTATCAGTAATACTTTTAATACGTTGAGGAAGTTGTATGCTCTCTGGAGCAATCCAATCCTTTTGTTCATAAGGGGGTGAAACTTTGAAAAAGGTTTATAAGGGTATAGTTGAAGGCAATATAATTCGTCTTGAGTAAAAAATCGATTTACCTTTTGGGACGAAAGCCTTTGTTAGCTTAAAAACTATGTACAGGGAAAAGCAAGAAGAAATAAAAGATAGACAATTAAAACTCCTAGATAAAGGATTTTATCTAGGGAAAAAACTTTACTCAAAACGTGAAGACCTCTATGCAAGATAAACTAATTGACACCAACATTCTTGTATACGCATATGATACCTCTGAAGGGGAAAAACATGAGATTTCAAGGACCCTCTTAAGGGAGATCTGGAAAGAAGGTGGAGGAGTTGTTTGTTTGCAAAACCTTATGGAATTTTTCGTTGTTATCACTAAAAAGGTCGAAAATCCAATTGATATTAAGAAGGCAAAAATTATTGTGGAGGATTTTCGGCAGAGACGCGGATATATTTTTAAAAGCTATTGACCTTGTCTCTGAACATGAAATTCATTTATGGGATGCAATGATTGCAGCTTGCATGAAAGAAAATGACCTAACTGAAATTGTTACAGAAAATAAAAAGGATTTTGGGAAGATTCCAGACATAAAAGTTACTGTCCCATTCTAAAAATAGCCCATTCAACAAAAAAGCAATCCAGTTCCATCCCCACTCTTAAGTTGGGATATTTCAATCAGCCTCACGAAAGTAATAAAATTTTCATAATACCTTTTCGAATCATCATCACGGCAATAGCGGCTAAAAAAAGGCCGGCAACCTTGGAGAGGACTTTGCCTAGAATAAAAAGAATAATTCCTCCGCCCAGGCGTGCTTTTGGGCAACCTGGGAAATGGTAAATCCTTTCGATAAATCGGCTTTTGGCCATAATGCTGATTCCGGCATTTTGGACAAACGGTTACGAATTGTCTCTCTGGCCTCTCCAAATCGCTTGGCAATCCTGCCCTGAGGGATTCCAAGCCTATGCATTCTAAATGGTATTTGCCTTCTTTCTCAGGATGGGGTTGCACCTCTATGGGATCAAAGGTAAAGCCGTCGCGGATATTTTCCGCAAATATGCCAACTCTTTTTTGATCAATCTTTTCTCTTGGATAGATGGTCTCATCAAGGATAATGTCGGAAAGTCGTATTTTGTTCATGATAGTTGATACGTTGATGGGCAGTTAAATTATCCTCACCCACACGCATAATTTCTCAAGGCATATTTAAATCCTGTCTGCAAGGTGGCGCCATAGCCCATATTATAGGGCAAATCAATCACCACTGCTCCGGCAGATCTGGCCAAATCGCCTGTTTTATCTTCAGATCCGTCATTAATAACAATAATATCTGTCTGCCGGCAATAATTTTTTATCTCGGCGATAACCTTAGAGATATTCTCTTCTTCATTATAAGCTGGAATTATCGTTAAGATCCTGTTCATATATTGTATTGGCGGAAACTATTCACTCAATTTTTTTTTATAAAGGTCATAAGTGTAGTATTTGGCTATTGGGAAAACAATTTACTCCAGCAGCTTATAAAGTGTTCCGGATACGCCATATATGGTAAAGGAGTGGAGAACTAAAAAGGGAGGAATGCTTTTGGAAGAAAATTTTTACTCTTTTAAATCTTCAATAAAGATCTCTATAACTTCCCTGAAATCATCATATACTTCAGATAGTTCCAAAGTTAATTCTTTCATCTTATGCCACTTGAATTGAAATGAATAGGAATAGCGAAAAAAATGACGAAAGCCCAGATATAAATTTAACTTTTCAGATAATTCATTTGATATTACCGCTTTGCGGTTTTTGTTTTCAGTTGTCATTTGTTGTAAAAGTTCTTGATGCCAATATTCTGAACGAGGAAAATCATTATCAATTCTGCTCGCTATTCTTTTGAAAATATTTTCTATCCCATTATAAAAAGAATGAAGCACAGTAGCCACTGCGCTTATTTCAATCTGGTCCGGTTCTACTCTTTTTACCTTCTTCAGTAAAAGAGCATGAGATAGGAATAATTCATCAATAAGGGCAAGCTCATTTTTGATTTCCTCACAGCATTTTTTAATTTGCATATAAAACTATTCCATCTTTCTCAATACTTTTCCTGAAATTCGAAGGTAAGTCATCAAGGTCTACTAAATCTACCCGTTGTTTTACAATAGTTGGTAATTTAGCAATAGCAGTAAAATAGTTTTTGCTAGTGATCCCGCTTACTGCTATGTCAATATCAGATTTAACATTCGTATTGCCATCAACCAAAGAGCCGAATAATAATATCTTAGAGCATCCCTTGTCTTTCAAATAAATAACAATCATATCGAGTTTTGTTTTTAAATCCCTTGAAAATTTCATAAAAAAATACTCCAAAAATTAATATAATAACTAAGGTGGGAACTACAACCGCTTGGACAAATTTAGCGTCCTCTTCAAGCACTCATGGATATCGACAGTATCCATTATTCTCATCCTTTCTTTGAAAGGTTTTTGTAATTGATATCTAACATAAATTTTATATTTATATCTTAACTTCTCTTATTATTAGCTTAGATGAATAAAGTATATCTGTCAATACTCATTAATTTTGCGCCGCAGAGTGCATAACCTGCAATCTTTAACATAAAGATATTGAAAGGGACTATAGCTGCTGCGATAGCAGGAATCATTTTCCACAGAAATTATTTTTGTGGTATGCTTTTAATAAATAAAGACGCTGTCTGTTTTATTTTTTATACCTTAATTTTTCAAGATAGTAACAAACTTAATAATCATTTGACAAGATGTATGGCATTTTGTTTACCCATTTGACAAAATGCATTATATTTGCTATTTTTTTCAGTGAAAAGATAAAGGGAGTTATCCATACATTTTCTGAGTAAAAGGGTATGAAATTATTATGCTGAGTTTTAACCATCTTCTGGAATTAGATGAACTGGCCAGGGACGACGGGAAACGCTACCCGAAAAAACGAGAACTTTACAGCACCCTTATATCCGAGAAGGGAAAACATATTACGGGGATTGTAGGCCCCAGAGGAGTGGGGAAAACCATCATTCTAAAACAAATGGCAGTTCATAGGGAAAAGGCTTTTTATCTTTCCCTGGACACCATTGAGGAAGAAGATTTATTTGAAGCGGCCAAAAGGCTTTCTGAAAGATATGACGTCAAATTGCTCCTGCTTGATGAGATCCATTTTCAGAAGGAATATGAGAAAAAGCTGAAGAAGGTATTTGATTTTCTTGATATAAAAGTTATCTTTTCAAGCTCTGTTGCCCTGTCGATGCTTGAATCTTCATATGATCTTTCCAGAAGGGTAAAACTGGTAAATCTTTATCCCTTCTCTTTCAGAGAATTTCTTTTTTTTACCAAAAATATAACGCTGCCGCAGATAACCCTTGATGATATTCTCACCAAGAACTGGGATACCCGGCATCTGAGGTATGAGTTTCTTTTTGAGGAGTATGTGAAAGGCGGATTAATGCCCTTTTCTCTTGAGGAGCCGGATATTTTCCCTCTGCTGGAAAATATTATTCAGAAAATCATAAGAAAAGATATACCCTCGGTTGCCCCTTTGAAAACCGATGAATTATCCCTTATAGAAAAGACGCTGAAGTTTATAGGCACATCAAGCGTTGACGGCATAAATTATTCTTCTATTTCCAGAAATGTCGGCATAACAAAATATAAAGCCGAATCATATATCCGTTTACTTGAAAAGGCTTTTGTGCTTAACGTGGTGTTTCCCGCCGGAACAAACGTCCTTAAAGAGCCGAAAGTGCTTATGTACCTTCCTCTGCGCCTTCTTTATCAGAATGAACATCAGGCCTTGGGGGGAATGCGGGAGGATTTTTTTGCTGAAATGATGCGCATGAAAGGCATGGATTTTAATTACCTCAAAACAAAACGAGGTGCAAAAACACCGGATTTTTTCGTAAAACAGGATGCAGGCAATATTGTTGTGGAAATCGGGGGTAAAGGCAAAGGGCGGGAGCAATTTAAAGGAATACAAATGGAAAAAAAGCTTATTCTCACCCATCCATCAAACATTGAAGGATTGAAAAGGCCGCTGTTTCTCCTGGGGTTCCTAAGTTAATTCAGCCGGCATATCAGCCGGCGCTTTTCCATCTGGCGGCAAACGTCCAAAGTAGTTCCGCTTCCGCCAAAAGGGACTACAACATTTCATAAGTCAAAAAATATATATGAATCCGCAAACAAAATTAAAATTATACTGGCCGCGGATTTTTATGTCAGAGAGATAAATATCGTATAGCCGGACGTGATTACACGTTGCCTGTAGCGGTTTTAAGATTTGTTCTGATAATATAGCTGTAAATAGTCTTTCCTTCTATCTTTTCTTTCTCTTTTAATTTATCCTCATCTTGATGCACATTGCTGAAAACCACATAATAGCCTTCCCGCAAGCCTTCACTTTTCAGATACTCCGCTAACTGTTTCTTACCCGCCTTATAATAAGAATTATCCGTATATCTTTTAGTTTCTATAATATACTCTTTGTTTTTGTATAAAATCAAAATGTCTACTCTGCCCCTGCCTGTCGGTACCTCTACCAGCACCTTGCCCCCCAGTCTTTCAATAAAAAAATAGATATACCCGTCTAATGAATAATGCCAGGCGCTTTCTTTCAGGTTCTTTACATCAAAGGCCCTAAAACCACGCTTGCGCACATAGGCCTGATAATTGTCCAAAAGCAGCTCAATGTTTATCCCCTCTTTGGTATAAAATTGATTAAAATCTTCTTTTATACAAGGATAATATTGCCCCTCTCCATTGAACAGAGGCCGGAAGGCTGTTATTAATACTTTTTTATAGAGAGGAACAGGAATATCTACATTATCCCCTCATCGGTTAATCACTCCATTTACCAATAGATATTTCATCCGTTCATCGTGCACTGTATAAGGCATTTCTTCTTCAGAGAATAATATCTTTAACATCAAGTCCTTCTCTTGTTTTGCTTTGGCTACTACATTGGAGATATTTTTATCTATTTTCTCTCTCAGGTAATAATCCAGGCACCTCCAGTAATCATCCATAGTAATTGGCTTGCCTTTATCAAGACAAAATTTCTCCACCAAATCCTTACATATCCCGCAGACTAACCCGGGCTGGCCCGCCGTATCTTGATATATCTTTTGCTTTACCTTGTCTTCAAACTCCTGACTACTCTCTGCCTCGTATTGGCTGATTAAGTCTTTTACTTCACCCTCTGTAAAGTAGGGGATTATTAGTTCGTCAGCAATATTAAAGGGCGAGGCATAATCCATAATTATGCCGCTGATGTTGCTTACTCCAACCAGAATTAAGGACTGGAGAGCATGAAGCTGTTTTTTATGATACATCTCTCTTAGGGTATGCATCAAAGCTGAAATAACCGACTCCGGACATCCCTCTATCTCATCTATGACCAGGGTTAATTGTTTTTCAAAATTATCAATAGTAAAAAAGTTATAAAAATCTAAAAATGAATTTAATTCTATTTTTTCTAATCTATTTTTAATTTCTGAGTCGTTCATTTCATTTAAAATAGACCTTTTAAAATAATAAAGAAATTTTTCCCTGGGAATATCTCTATAAGCCTCGAAACTAATCCAGAAAGCCTTGAAGTCTTGACACCGATTAAGTCTATCTATTAACAGTTTAAAATAGGTGGTTTTGCCTGTCTGCCTGGGGGCCCGGATAGTAAAGTATTTTCCTTTCTCAACCATCTTTTGGCCTACTCGTAATAAATCCTCTCGCATCACTGTATAATGCAGCCGAGGATCACAAGGGCCTGAGGTGTTAAATTCACGCATGATTATTCCTTTAAATCTTCATTCGTATTGCCATCAACCAAAGAACCGAATAATAATATCTTAGAGCACCCCTTGTTTTTCAAATAGATAACAATCATATCGAGTTTTGTTTTTAAATTCCCTTGAAAATTTCACAAAAAAACACTCCAAAAATTAATATAATAACAAAGGTGGGAACTACAACCGCTTGGACAAATTTAGCGTCCTCTTCAAGCACTCATGGACATCGACAGTATCCATTATTCTCATCCTTTCTTTGAAAGATTTTTATAATTGATGTCTAACATAAATTTTATATTTATATCTTAACTTCGCTTATTATTAGCTTAGATGAATAAAGTATATCTGTCAATACTCATTAATTTTGCGCTGCAGAGTGCATAACCTGCAATCTTTAACATAAAGATATTGAAAGGGACTATAGCTGCTGCGATAGCAGGAATCAGTATCCATAGAAATCATTATGACACAGAGATGTCTGGCCTTATTTGGTGATTTTTTTACTACATGGAGCTTGACCTTAAGATATTTCATAATGGATCGCCTTGGAATCCCCCGGGAAAGAATTGCCAAGAGATTAGGCACACCCCAAAGAACAATATCAGACCATTTAGCGGAAAAGGAAATATTTCCTAATCCGCTAAATGCCGATTTATCCCGCGGCTTCACTGTCTCCCGGGTCGCTGAAAAGCACAACTGGCCGCCATGCAAAACAAAAGAATCCTCGGAGTAACCAGCAGATACATAATAGGCACCAAACAATGTTAGCTTATTAACTCTGCGTGTGTCTACGGCTAAAAAAAAATAAAGGAAGAAATGCGGCCACGCAAATAAGCAGTTATAAGGGCGAAAATTATTCTTGTGGATGATTCAGTTCTTCATATCCAAGAATACATTGATGCTAAATATATAATAGAGAGAATAAGTTATGCTTATCAATAATTTCTGCTCATTCGCCTGAAATATCGGACGTCATAGATGAAGTAATTAAATGTTTATAATCACTGATTATTTCTTTTAAGTCTGCGTGTGGGATTAAAATTTTTTTCCTAATTTTTTTGCCTTCCTCATTTCCGAAAAAGCTTCTTTGATCATGCCCTTTTCACCATAAGCAATGCCTAAATTATAATGAGCATTTGCATGGTTTGGCTTAATCCTGATAGCTTTTTTAAATTCAGCGATTGATTCATCTACCAACCCTAAATCAAAATAACATATCCCTAGATTACTTTGTGCGTTTGCATACACGGGATCTAACTTCAGCGCCATTTTATATTCCTTTACCGCAGCCTCCAAATTACCCTTTTCTTTATATGCAAGCCCAAGATAATTGCGAGGTCTGGGTTTTTCGGGAGATTTTTTTACTACATCCGGCCAGAGGGTGGCGCCTTCCTTCCAGATTTTATTTCTCCGGAAGGTGCCTAGGGAATTGAAAACTATAATAAATACAAAAATACTCAATTCTATTACCCAGAAAATATGATGATTTTTAGTCATTAGTATTCTTTTAATTTAATAAGCTTATACAAAATTTTTACCTGAGATTTTTCCCGGAGTTCACACTGAACGTAGTGAATGTGGTCGAAATGACAGATTTACCAAATCCGACTTTTTACAAAACCATCATATTTAACAGTGGAATAAAAACATCGCCTATGAGGCCGGTTGTCCTAATTTTTAAGTATTATTATAACTGATTTTTATTTTATCCCATTTAATCGAAGAGATATTGCTGATTAATACGGCCAAGAAAACAGCAAAGCCAAAAGAGGGCAAATAAAGCCTGTGCTCAAAAATAACATCCAAAATAACAATAAAACTGGAGGTGACCGAAAGGGTAATGAAAAACCAAAGAATGCCGTACGATACCAATCTCGATCTTTTGTAAAGCCATATGGCCAGGATAAACAAAGCTGAAAGTAGTATCAGAAAAAAGAAGGTCGCCAGATTCATTTTCCTGGTTATTGGAAAATCATAGTCAAGGTTAAGATTGGTTGGAATAAAGAGCAGCTTAATATAATAAGGGATTACATGGAGTTGGGTCATAAAATACTGCATGGAAGTCAAGGGCCCGGTTTGGGTTGCTAATTCAGCCATAGCTGCCGGAACTTCTCCGGAAGGGCCTGCTGCATAATCAACAAAGGAAAGGCTTTTATTGAGTCCGTGAACATTAATGTAAAAGGCTACAAACACTGTGAGCAACAGCAGCAGATAAAATTTATAGCGTCCGGCTGTCTTTTTAATATCCCCATCAGCAACAAAATAGAAATCATACAATATAACCATTATCGGTAAGGTCGCTGCAATGGGTTTTGTACCCATGCCGAGAATAGAAGCTATAATACAGCCCCCATATAACATAAATCTCCTATAGCCGGATTTACCTTTCTCAAAACGATGCGCCATAATAAAGAGTAAAAGTGTCAGAAGATAAAAAAAGGTGGCTAATACGGAAGATCTGCTGATGATATAGGTGACAGATTCAGTTTGAATGGGGTGGGCAATAAAAATCAGGGCCGCATAAATCGGCACTCTCCCATATTTAACCTTTTTCTCCTCTGAAAATACCGGGGATTTTAAGGTGTAAAGCAGAATAAAATAGATCATTATCCCATTAAAAATATGTAACAAAAGATTGACCAGATGATAGCCGAAGACATTAAGTTTTCCAAAATAATAGTTTACAGCCAGAGTAAGTTCCAGCACCGGTCTATTGGTGGCAAGTATCTCTTTAATGTCAAACCTATGCACACGGTAATTTTCCACTATGCTGTGTTGATCGTCAAAATGGAAGGAACAATCAAAACTGTTGGAATAAATAATAAAAGCCAAAGCAGTTATCAACATAACCGCCAGTACATTTTTTTTCTTTTCCGAAAGCATTGAGATTGCCTTAAACATCAGAATTACCCCTGACCTGCTCTCTTAATTCCTGGTCCAGGATGGCTAACTCCTGGGCAAGTTTTTTCACTTGATTGGTAAGTGTTGAAATTTTAATTGAATAATGAAGAGAGATTAACATTAAAAAGATAATTCCGAATATGAAAAGAGTTGTGGTCGGCAGAACAGCGCCAATTAGTTTGCTTATAAAAACCAGGGGATCATACCAGACAACAAGCACGGCCACAACAGATCCGGTCAGAAGCCATAACCAGGAATATTCCTCCAGTAATTTTCTTCTTCGCACCAGTTCAATAATAATGGTAATAATAGCAAAAAGCATTAATAGGGCAAATATTTTTTGTTTAAAAAACATTTTTTTTTATCCTCCCATATTCAAAAAATTTGCATCTGTTTCTTTACGGCCGCGTGCCTGCCGCTGATTGCTCCCTCTTATAATTGCCCAGGCTTAATAACCTTTTTTTCAAAGGTATCCTTTCTCAATAACGTGAGAAAGATAGATAAAAACATTTTAAAAATATAATAAACCGGCTTAAGTCCAGCATGCATGGATTTATTGCTGAGGTGCTGATACATAACTACCGGCATTTCTTTCACTTTCAGGCCCACCCGATGAAGCATAATAATTACATCCGCATCAGGAAAATCAGCCGGATAATATTCTCCGGCATAAAATTCAAGGCCGTTGATATTTAAAGCCTGATAACCCGAGGTAGGGTCTGTAATCTTGCGCCTGGTTATTATGGATGCCAAAAAACTAAAGATCTTCATGCCCATCTTCCTGAAGAAGGGGGCCTTATATTTATTATCAACTAAAAATCTTGAGCCGATAACCACATCGGCTTCACCTGAAAACACCGGCCCCAATAACCGGGGAATGTCCGCCGGCTCATGCTGTCCATCCCCATCTATCTGGACAACATACTGGTAATTATTTCTTAAGGCATATTTAAACCCCGTCTGCAAGGCGGCGCCATAGCCCATATTATAGGGCAAATCAATCACCACTGCCCCGGCAGATCTGGCCAGGTCGCCTGTTTCATCTTCAGATCCGTCATTAATAACAATAATATCTGTTTGCCTGCAATAATTTTTTATCTCGGCGATAACCTTAGATATATTCTCTTCTTCATTATAAGCTGGAATTACAGTTAAGATATTGTTCATATATATTATATTGACGGAAACTATTCACTCAGCTTTTTTTTATAAATATTATAAATCTTGGCGACCATTTTATTGTCCGGCTCTATTTTTAGAATCGACTCAAATTCGGCCACAGCTTCCCGGTATTTACCCTCCTGGATATATATAAAGCCAAGGTTTTGATGGGCCGAGGTAAGCTTCGGTTTGATGTTTAAGGCCGTTTTATAATAACTTTTGGCCTTCTTAAGGTTGCGCAAAGAATAGTAAACATCACCTAACCCTGCATAACCTTGTGCAAAATTCGGCTTGATTTTTATACATTGATTATATGGCTGAACAGCCTTTTCAAATTGTTTTATTTTTTGCAAAACGTCTCCTAAACTGTAATACGCCTCAAAATAATCGGGCGCTGTTTCCAGACATTGCTGATATTGGGCTATGGCCCTATCATACAGGCTGAATATTGCATAAAAGTTTCCAAGGTGCAATCTGCCCACAGGGATTTCCCGGGGCCGCACCAAATTATAATACAACTTCTGCAATACTCCTCCCCCAGCATCAAGAGATGAAATTTCCTTGGTCGATTTTTCTTGAGAAAGATCTATGTTGAATTTGGTTATGAGCGCTTTATTTTCAGGAGTATTTTTCAGATAAATGACTGCAATCTCATCATAATAAATCATGGCCCAATCAGGATCATAATATAATTTTTTCATTAAATCACCGGCGCCGGGTGTCCAGCCATATTCTATGACGGCAAAATTGAGATTATATCTTTTGACTAACATCGGCCACAATTTTGGGGAGCCATATTGGTATAAAAAGCTGTTCCCTCCCACATCATAACGGCCGTCCAGAAAAACCCGCTGCTGCGGATAAAGCCTGCAGGTAAGATAATCCCCTATTCCAATGTTATTGAACATATTGCCTGAAAGATGATGCTCCTCAATAAAATCAACCGCCTTTATCGGATAGGTGATTCGGGATATATCCAACCCGCACCTTTTGTTGCTTCGATCACGCAGGTGATATTTGTTTGAGATAGCATCATAAGCAAATATCAGCATAGCTGCTGTAATAAATAAATAACAGCCGATAAAAGCGGCCTTTTTCAGTTTGGCCCAATCTTTAAAAAAAGATGACAGCCGGGGATGAATCTCTTCCAAAAAACCGGACAGATTAAAAAACATGATAACTGCGGCGATAACGACAAAATAAGGCAAATTTCTCCTGGCCTGCAAGGCCAGATAGAGGAAAGAAATAAAGATGAATACATCAGTAAGTTTTATCTTTTTTATATTGAGAAGAAAACTAAGACCCGAGATGATAAGCAATATCTTAAAATAGAAAACAACTTGTGTAGGAAACAAAAAGTTTTCCTTTAATGGGGGCATCAGCTCAATAACTTGAGGCATGGCAAAGCCGCTACTGCCGGCACCCGAACCGATTAAGGCCTTCGGCAGACCAATGTAAAGAGAAATTATCCTGGTGCCAAAGGGATTAACCAGACTGGCCAATGCCGCCAGGACGCCGACAAGGAAAAGGCGGCCGCAATTTTTCCCTCCGCTTGTTTTTCCTTCTTTCCATTTGAGGGGTAAGGGACATACCCAGGTAAACAATTCGCCTACAAAAAATAATCCGATCAAACCTATTCCGATTACAGCCAGCCCGTGCATATTAGCCCGGATTATCTGCAAGAAAGGCAAAAGATAAATCAAACGGGTATTCTTTTTTTGGTATTTATAAAGGATATAGATATAAAGGCAGATAAAAAACAAACTCATCAATTCCGGCCTGATGATAAATCTTTCGTTGGCTGCAAGGACAGCCGGTATCAGGCAGTTTTCATTTTGGCTTTGCCCTGATCAACCGGAAACCATACTTTCAACTTGCCTTTTAGCGGATAGTTTGTTATTTTATCAAGTATTATCAATATGGCGTGAGCATGATTTACTCTGCACTCTCTATGTCTCCGGGGTGAAACTTAAAAAGCGTAATTTAATTGAAAACTAAAAGCACAGGCCAAGATTTTAAGGGGCCTTTGACTTCATTTATGTTCACCAACAAGGGCCGAAAAATAACATCTATTGGCTGGCGCCCTCAGGGGGAGAGTTTATAAGGCAACAGGGCTAATGGAACTGGAAGTAATAGTAAAGTAAAGTATTTAGAGAGGTGATTTAAAGGCTCTTAAATTTTTCTGCACCAAAAGACCATCTTGAATATCTGAACAGTTACGTAGGTGAAAAACTTATATCAATATTATATGGGGGTAATATAAGTGATTACGATACATAAAAAATTAGTAGTTGATGAACATGGAAAGCCAACGGAGGTAATTATCCCTTGGGATGAGTACAAGGAGATGGAGAAGTTGTTGGGACTCGATCTTGATAAAACAGCAGTTGAAGATCTTAAACAGGCGCGTAAAGATAGAGCGAAAGGAAAAAAAGATGCATATTCGGATTTGGATTCAATTTGATGTTTAAAGTCGTTGTTCATAAGCGAGCGGTTCGATATTTGAATAAGCTTCCAATATC
>DAOURK010000116.1 GCA_030625085.1 Pseudomonadota bacterium | reverse complement strand
AACCTTCCAAAATCTCATCCTCATACAGACCTAATGAAGCCCTTTATCTAATTTTTATCTAAAGTCACCCTCAATAGTTCAAAAAAATTGGGGGAATCTTATCCTGAATTGCTTAAAAAATGTTAAAATTAGAACTGCTGGGAGATTTGATAGGCACTTGCTTCTGGAAATTTCTGTTTCAGATATTTTAAAACCGGATTTATTTCCTTGCCCTTTATCTTACATTCAATAAAATGGATAGGTTTATTATTTTCAACAATTACAAAATCAACCTCTCGTCTGTCAATATCCCTGAAATAGCGTAATTCAATGTTTCTCCCCTCATAATCCTGAAGAAAATGGCAGTGTTTTAAAAGATTACAAGCAATCAAATTTTCAAAACGGAGGGCTTCATCTTCAATAAGCATCCAATCAAAATGATAATGCTTGGCCTCTTTTTTTACTGCCCTGATCTTTGGTGAACCAAAGGGATAAAGACGAAAAATCATGTAGATATTTTCCAGCATAATTATCCATCTGCTTATGGATTGGTGAGATACTTGCAAATCCTGACGTAAGGAATTCAACGAAAGAGGAGATCCAACAAGTTCGGGAAGCCTAAGCGCAAGATTTTCAATCAAGGCTATATCCTTTACATGTTCTAATGAATTAAGATCTTCATTAATAATTCTACTCCGATATTCTTTACTCCATCGCCGGCTTTCTCTTTCTGATTTTTCAAGATATTGTTCGGGAAATCCTCCAAATTTTAGCAAATCTATCAAATCTGCTTGACTCTCCGAACCGATTTCGTCGAGAGAAAGAGGATGGAGCCGGTAGAAATGGTATCTTCCCTGTAATGAATCTCCTCCATGACGATAATAATCAAGTCGTCCACTACCCGTAACTAATATGTTCAGTTCATGATGCCGTTTATCATATAATCCTTTAATGACTTGTCTCCATCGAGAATATTTATGTATCTCATCTAAAACGAGCATCCCTGCCCCTGGAGGAAATTGTTCACGTATAATATTTTCTCTGTCCGGACCAAAATCCCAATTTATATAAGAGGGAATAAGAGCGCTTTCATTGTCTTTTAAAAGCTTTTGGGCCAGGGTAGTTTTGCCTGCTTGTCGTGGGCCGGATACAAAGACCATTTTTTTGTTTAAATCTTGTTTTATATATTTTTCCAAATACCGGGTGATATATGCCATGATTTAACCTCTATCGTAAAATACTCGCGAGTATTTTAACATCTATTAGAAAATACTAGCACATATATAGTATACACTTTTCTATTTTGTCAAGAGAAAAATTTGGAAGGGGTTTTTCACCTGCCAATTTAAACCAGGGATATTTCCGCCCGCTAATCCCCATCTATCCCTATCCCTATTATCCTGCGTGTATATTTCAAGTACAGGAGATACTAAGCTGTGTCACTGTATCTATGAGAGCCTGCTTAAATTTTTACGAACTACTATTGGATTGTCCGACTGCGTCACAGGTGCAGTTATGACCATACACACCTTTGGTAAGAATATAACTCATAACTTTTGATAAATTTCCCTACGATGCCCGATTTTCACTACCAGGATAATAAGTTGATCATTCAAAACCATATATATCACCCTATAGTTTCCAGCTCGAATACGGTAAAAGTTTTTAGAGGGGATTAATTTTTTGTCTTTGTCAAATGAGAGATTATACATAATATCTCTCTTGAAAATATAGGGTATATAGGATATGATACATTAAAATAACGTATTTGTTCAATTTACGAAAAATAATCCGTAATTCTTACTGCTAATAGTTAGGAGAAAATAATATTATGCTTGGCGCTATGCGAAAGAATGTAAAAGGTTTTTTAGTAAAAGCAATCATTGGCTTAGTAGTTTTTGCTTTCATAGGGACTATTTTTCTTGTTTGGGGGGTAGGAGATCAGAAAGAACATAAGGGAAGGATTATTGCTAATGTTTTTGGTGAGGAGGTCCCTTATCAGGAATACACCAATGAGTACCGACAGCTTTATGAATACTATCGTAATCAATTCAAAGGTGATTGGTCTCAGGATATGGCCGAGAGGTTTCAACTGAAAAAAATTGCCTTAGATAATGTAATTAACCGTCGAGTTATGATCCATGAAGCCACCAGACAAGGGATTTCGGTCAATGATGAAGAAGTTATGAATAAGATTCGGAGTATGCCGATTTTTTTTCGGAACGGGCGTTTTGATCCTCGTATGTATGTTCGAGTTTTGGAGTATGGGATGCATATGGATGCTACTACTTTTGAACATCAAATTAAAAGGGGGTTGATTATTGATAGACTGCGAGAGAGACTTAAAGCTGGAATCAAGGTATCCAAAAGGGAACTTTTGGATATGTATTCGGAACAGAATGAAAAGGTAGAAGCTGACTATATTTTGTTGACTCCTGATAAATTTATTTCTGAAGTTAGTGTTGTCGATGATGAAATCCAAGCTTATTTTGAAAAACATGAAAAGGAGTATGAACTCCCTCAGCAAAGGAAAATTCGGTATGTCTATATTGATTCTCAAAGTCTTAAAGAATCTTTGACTATTGATGACGAATCCATTCAAAAACATTATGAGACTTATAAAGATAAGTATCGTGTTCCCAAAGAGGTTCAAGCCCTGCATATACTGATCAAAATTAATCCCCGGGAGGATGAGGCAACCAAAGAGGCAACCAAAGAGGCGGCCAAAAAGAAGGCTGAAGATTTATTAAAAAGAATTAAAGAAGGGGAGGATTTTGCCAAGTTAGCTAAAGAATTTTCCGAAGATGCCGGCAGTGCAGTCAAAGGAGGCGATCTGGGATATTTTGGGAAGGGTCGCATGACTCCTAACTTTGAGCAGGCTGTCTTTGATATGGGAATAGGGGATGTTAGTGCCGTGGTAGAGACCCC
This sequence comes from Pseudomonadota bacterium, assembly GCA_030625085.1. Lineage (GTDB taxonomy): Bacteria > SZUA-182 > SZUA-182 > DTGQ01 > DTGQ01 > DAOURK01. The sequence continues at coordinate 12,547 of DAOURK010000116.1, read as the reverse complement.
CTTTGGTTATCATATTATTAAAGTGGAGGATATTAAGGCCGCGAGAACCAAACCCTTAGAAGAGGTGAAGCAGCAAATTTTAACTCAATTGCTTGATGAAAAAGCCTGGGAAGAAGCTGAAGATAAAGCTTACAATCTGGTGCGTAGTTTTTATAAAACCGGGAAATTGGAAGAGATAGCCGTTAAAGCGGAGTATCCTGTGGGACAAACGGAATTTGCCGAGGGCAGTAAAATTATTCCCAATATCGGGCAATCCGAAGAATTTGGCAAGGCTGCTTTTGAATTGAAAAAGGACGACGTAAGTATGCCTGTTCGGGCTAATACCGGATTTTACGTTTTGCGTTTGATCGAAGAGATTCCTCCTCGTATCCCTGAATTAGCCAAAATCAGGGAAGAGCTGATTCAGGGTTTAAAAAAAGAAAAAGCTGAGGAAAAGGTTAAGGAATTGGCGGGAGAATTCAGCAACAAATTGCAAACGGGTAAAGTTGACTTTACCTCCCTGGCTAAAGAATATCAATTGACAGTTAAGAACACAGGGGAGATTTCTCATCAAGGGTACATCAAGGGATTAGGTTCAAATCCGGAAGTGAACAACGCTCTTTTTAGATTGAAAGAGGGAGAATATACTCAGGCTATTCATACTAACCGGGGATATTGTATAGCCGTTTTAAAGAAACGGATATCAGTGGATCTTAACAAGTTTAAAGAAGAGGAAGAATCTCTTCGTGAGCAAAGCCTTCGTGCTAAAGAGCAACAATTGATTAGCGTATGGGTTGAGAGAACAAAGAGAGAAAATAATATTATTATTGATTACAATAAAGTCTAAATTTATATTCTCACCAGAGTCGTAACTGGCGTGATCTTGTGTCGGAAATTTTTTTACTCCTGGTAATGAAATTTTCCGGGATTTCTCTTAAAAACATTGATGGTTTCGTGAATTGCTTTTGATTATAACGCCGGCGATTTTTAGCCGAAAGAAGAATGACTTCATCTTGTGCTCTGGTCAGGGCCACGTAAAACAGACGTCTCTCCTCCTCTAATTGTTGTGTTGGCTGGGGAGTTGAACAGGATAAAGATTGGTCATAAGGCAAGAGTCCTTCCTCCAAACCGCATATAAAAACCACTGGAAATTCCAATCCCTTAGCCGCATGTATGGTCATCAAGGAAACAGCCTCACCGCTTGAGAGTGTTTTATCTCCTCTATATTCCAGATCACCATCCTGAAAGAGGAGAAGATTGTTTAAAAATTCCGAAACCGAAGAGAATGGTTTTGAACATCGCTGCAATCGCTTGAGGTTTTCATCTTCTTCACTCTTTATTTCCTGGATAAGGTCAGTAATTATTTGCTCGGTATTTCCCGGGATCTTAGACTGGTAGTTTTCGCATAAGGAAAGAATCTGCCGGCATTTTTTACTGTCACCCTGAGCAAAGGCATTCATTTTCAATTCCTGTTTGAGGGCACTGAAAAGGGAACATTGATTTTCAAGGGATTTCTCATGAAGGCATTTCATAGCTGTGGGGCCCGGGGTTATCTCTTGATAATTTTGAAGAAGATTCCATACATAAAAATCATTATCCGGATTAATGAGAAAACGAAGTAATGAAAGGACTGTTCGAACCTGAGGGCTTTGCAAAAACCCCTTTTGACCAACCACCCTATAGGGGATCCCTTCGCGAAGGAAGCATTCCTCTAAAGCAGCAGCCTGTTGGCCGGTTCGAAACAGCACGGCAAAATCGGAAAACCCGAATTCCCTGTCCTCAGCTTGACAAGGGACTATTTTTCCCTGGCCGTGTGCCTGGAGCATATCAATACCCCCTATCAACCGGCCAATCTCCCGGACAACGCTTATCCCCTCTGCCTGCTCATTGCCAACGAATCGTAGTTGAATCTTTCCTCTCTTATCACTATGAGGTTTCAATTCCAAGGGGAAGCGATCGGGATTGTGTTGAATTAATGCTGCGGCCGCCTGGAGAATAGAAATTCGGGAGCGGTAATTTTTTTCCAGGTGAAAGAGGCAATACTTTGGGAAATCTTCCTGCAGACGAGCGAAGAATCGGAAATCTGCTCCCCGAAAGGTGTAAATGGCCTGATCCGGATCACCTATGACTAAAAGACCGGAACCGTCTCCGGTCAATAATTTGACCAATAAATATTGAATCTCATTAACATCCTGGAATTCATCCACCAGGACATGGGTAAATTGAGAGCAATATTCTTGTAAAAGGGTAGGGGCGGAACGAAAAAGGTATATCACTTCCAGCAGTAAATCATCATAGTCATAAAGATGATACTGCTGAAGTCGAGCCTGATAGGCTTGGAACATGGCCAAAAGGTGCTTTTCCTCAATGGTTGATTTTCCGGAAGACTCAGCAATAATTTCTTTTATTTTTTCAGATAAATTTTTTTCTATGGGCAGGTGAGTATTTTGAACAAGATCCAGTACCCAGGCCTTAGATTTCATCTTTGAAATTAAGTGCAATACACGTTGCGGCCGAAGACGAGGAAAAGGAGGAGGTTGTTCCGCCAATGCTTCACTAACCAGGTATAAAGCGTCCTGCTCGTTAATCAGAGTTTTCCTTTTTTCCTCTTTCAGTTCTTTTTGTAGAATATTCAAGCAGATACGGTGGAAGGTACCGGTTACCAAACTTTTTATGTCTGTTTCTAAAGGGAAAATTTCCCGAAATCGGGATTTTAATTCCAGAGCAGCCTTATTGGTAAAGGTAACGGCCAGGATATTTTGCGGGGTGATTTTTTGAAATTTAATTAAATAGGCAATACGACAGACCAAGGTCCTGGTTTTTCCTGTACCCGGACCGGCGACAATGATAATAGGCCCTGCAGAAGAGGTGACGCAGCTTTTTTGTTGGCTGTTTAACTGAGAAAGCCAAACATCCTGCACCTTTGATGTAGTTGCTGATTCCTTTTGTTCGGAACAATCTGCCACTGAAAGAGGAGGATCTATAGGACTATGATGAGAAGAAGCGGTGTTAAGAGGAATTTGTTTGCCCGATATTTTTTCTTTTTTTTTTGGCATGTTTTTTAAACCGAATAAACTTATTTGGGCCCCAAATTTTTGTCTGTCTTCTTCCTGAAACACCTTAACTTTTCCATATTCTCCATCAAAGCCGGGAGAAATTTTCAGTTCACCCGATCTTACCCGACGAATTCCTTCTGCCAGCAAAGCATTTGAAAGAGACTGAATTTTTTTTATCGGAATAGTGCGTAAGATTTCTAATTCGCTTCCAATGGTGGTCAAGAGTTTAAAGTACGTGTGCTGAACCCTTTTACTACTTTCACCCATTTGATAAAAATCGGCTAAAATTTTCGGCAAGGGTACGATTGATTCATAGGGCGGAGCAAAATCCGGGCGCGATCCTTGGGGCCGATCAGCCAGTTCAAGAACGCGGTACAATACTCCAAGAGTTACCTTCCTCCCGCAATGGGAACAAATCCCTGCCGCTGATTTACTCTCATCCGGAGACCAGCAAACATGGCAGGCCCGATGCCCATCATAATGGTATTTCCCCTCTTGGGGATAAAACTCAATAGTACCCAAAAATTTGTTAAGGTCTTTGCTTTGTAAGGCTTCTTTTATAGCCGGGTAGGATAAGTCAGTATGAAAACAATTGGCTTCTCTGGCTAAATTTTTTGGGGAATGGGCATCAGAGTTAGACACAAGGGTGTATTTGTCTAAAGCTGATAAACGCCAATTCATGGCCGGGTCGGAAGACAGGCCTGTCTCCAGAGCAAAAATGTGCTCGGAAAGGTCCTCAAAACATTCCTCAAGGCTATCGAAACCGGACCGAGAACCAAGCAGGGAAAAGTGAGGTGTCCAGATGTGGGCGGGAATAAACATTACTTCAGGGCATTGCTCTAAAGCGATCTCCAATAAATTTCGGCTGTCCAATCCCAAAATTGGCCTTCCGTCCGAACGGATATTACCCAATCGATCCAGGACCCCATTAATTTTTTCTGCGTCGGCTAAATCAGGCACTAAAAGAAGATTATGGATTTTTCTCGTTCGTCCATTTTTTTTATAAATAGAGCTGATCTCCGCAGAAAGTATAAATCGAACAACCTGTTGGCTGTCTTCGGCATAGTGATCAGAGGAGACGGCATATTTGCTTTTAAGCTGATATAGGCCATCTTCGGCAGGCTCAAGTTTCTCTTTTAACTCTTTTATCCAGCCGGGGTGAGTAAAATCTCCGGTCCCAATGAGATGTAATCCTTTTAGCTTGGCCCACTGAGCAAGATGCTCCGGACAGCACTCCTTGCTGGTGGCCATTGAAAAATGGGAATGAATATGAAAATCAGCAATAAAGTGCATAGCATATCCTTTTTTATTTATTTGTTTTTATAGGGTTTAGATAAAAAATTACCTGCATTAATTTTTTATATTATATCTTCTTTATTTACTGCTTACCATTAGTTTTTGTAATTATCTTTTCCTCTGTAAAAAAACCTCTTTCTCCATGAGTCAATTTATGTTATTTTTTTATGATGATTATTCAATCTTTAGATTATTATCTTGATCCTTTGCACGTAGCCTCCCACTTTTCCGATCAACCTGATTTTGTCTTTTTGGACAGCAGTGATCAAGAGAATAAGTATGGCAATTACGCTATTATAGCTATTGAACCTTTTCTTAAATTTTCCTTTCAAAAGGGAAACCTGTGTCTATTTCCTCTTAAGCAAAATGGAGAGATCTTTTCACCTCTTACATACCTCGATCAGCAAAAGGGGAACCTGAATGATCCTTTCAGCATGTTGAGGGCCTTGTTAGAAAAATTTCAACTCCCTGAATCTCCTGATTTCTCATTCCCTCATGGGGCTGCGATCGGTTATATCTCTTACGATTTCGGGGCATTTTTTGAGGCCGGAATTTCGCTTCAGCAAGGGTTTGAAACCTGGCCGGAAATGGAATGGAGATTTTACGACACCCTGATAATCTTTGATCTGGGGAAAAAGAGTATAACCATTGTTTCTACGGGATTTCCTTTTTTTGGCCGGGAGCAAAATCAGCAAGCCAATCAACGATTTTCATATTTTGTTTCCTTACTCAACAAAATCAGGGACAAAAGCTGCGATAGTAAGACTGAAAGATATAGCTCCTTCGGGCTTGATCAAACCGGTTACAATACTATGGGAAAGCGAGAAAATTTTCCCGATACTATTTCTCTTCGTTCCAATTTTGACGCTGTTTCTTATCGGAAAGCAGTTCAAAAAATCAAGGACTATATTACTCAGGGAGATGTTTATCAGGTAAACCTTTCTCAACAATTCAGCGGTGAGACCAAAGAAAGAGGTTATGATCTTTACCGAAGAATCCGCCAAATAAACCGGGTCCCCTATGGTGGGTATCTTCAATTCGATCAGAGGGAAATTCTTTGTTTTTCTATGGAGCAGTTTTTACGCATGGAAGGGCGGCGAGTTCAGACACGGCCGATAAAAGGGACTCAACCAAGGGGGAGAAATAGTAAAGAGGATCAGCTCAATTCCCGGGGGTTATTAGACAGTGAAAAAGACCGGGCCGAATTGTTGATGGTGGTGGATATGGAAAGAAACGACCTGGGGAAGGTTTGTGAATATCAATCCATACAGGTAGACCGGCTTTTTGAAATGGAAAGATATGCTACGGTATTTCATTTGGTTTCTACTGTAAGCGGTCAATTGCGGCCTTCATTTGATCACCTTGACTGTCTTCGGGCTTGTTTCCCGGGTGGCTCGATTACAGGCACACCAAAAATCAGGGCTACTGAAATAATTGCCGAATTGGAAAAAGTCAGGCGGGGTGTTTATTGCGGAACCATTGGATATTTCGGGTTTAATAAGGTTTCCGATTTTAATATTCCTATCAGGACCATTCTCAAACAGGGTCCGAAGTTGTGGTTTAATGCCGGTGGTGGAGTGGTGGCTGACTCTGACCCTCATCTTGAATATTTGGAAACTTTGCACAAGGTTCGATCATTTCTTAATTGTCTTGAGGGGGATAACGTATCTCCTTGTTCTTTATTGAAAGAGAGATACGCTTGCGGTAGGGATCATGTTTAATATAGTATTTCAGATATTAAATTTTATGCATTAATTTTTTTATAAAGTAGCGCAGTGCTTTAGCCCTGCCAAAATGCAGGGCTAAAGCACTGCGCTACTATTGTATGAATATCGATTGTGAAATTATTTATCTAAAAATCTATAGTATAATAGGTTTATGATTTTAGTCAGTCGGAGACAAAGAAGGAAATGAGCGACAGGCTAATTATGATAAATCCGCCTCCAATATACAAAAGAAAGGGCAAGGAAATTTTTTCTACACCCTTTAGGTTACCTATAAATAAGGCGCGGTTAGCTATAAATCCCCAATAGAAACAGAAAGTAAAGGAGATTGACAACCCAAGACGAAACCTTTTCCACAAGAGACAGAAGGCGATGATAGTTGTATAGAGCCCCATTTGCCAGAGGGGAATCATCAAGCTGTTATCTCGGAAAAAGGCTACTGGAAGACTTTGCAGCATTTGGTTTATCTGACCCATAATGAATTATCCCTCCTTCTTTTTTAATTATTGAGTTTAATAATTTCTATTTTTTTTCATTATTCAACTTAATAATCTTTACTATTTCTATCGGAGCCTCATCATATTGATATCGGGTAAAGAAAAAGAAAAAAGCTTTGAAATTTTAAGCAATCTGTGGTATGTTCTTACGACATTTAGGGGTAAATTATATTTTTGAGATACTCCATATTATTTATTGATAGTTAAGACTAAAACAGTAAGGATTTTTTAAAAATTGGCCATCATTAGCCGAGAACATTTATTATTTTTTGTCTCCAGGTATTGTAATAAATCCAGGTATTATAATGAAGATGAGCACCAAATATTCTACAAAATCCGGCTACATTTCCATCATAGGTTGTCCAAATGTGGGCAAATCTACCCTCCTCAATTTATTGGTAGGCGAAAAGCTTGCCATCGTCACCTATAAGCCACAAACAACCAGAAACAAAATCTTGGGAATCCTTACTGAAGAAGATGTGCAAATGATTTTTTTGGATACCCCGGGAATTCATAAATCCAAATCAAAACTCAATAAAAAGATGACTAAGAAAGCTTTGGAAAGTATTAAGGAAGCAGATTTGGTGCTTTTTATGGTAGATGCTTCAAAATTTTTTCAGCCCGATGAAGAAGAATATATTTTCCCAATCCTCAAAAGGGGTAAATGTCCGGTAATATTGCTCATTAATAAAATTGATCTTGTTCCTAAGCATCATTTATTGCCCATTATAGAAAGATATAATACTCATCTGAATTTGGCTGAAATTTTCCCTGTCTCTGCCCTTACCGGAGAAAACATAAAGGACCTTGTTCCCAAAATAGCACATTATTTACCTTCAGGGCCGCATTATTACCCTGCTGATACCTTAACTGATAAATCACTGCGTTTTATCTGCGCTGAAATTATCCGGGAGAAAATTATTAAATTAACTCAACAGGAGATCCCTTACTCTACGGCGGTAACTATTGAGTCTTTTGAAGAAAATACCCCAAACGGTATTATTAGAATTTCGGCCACCATTCTGGTGATGCGGGAATCTCAAAAGGGGATTATAATCGGCAAGCAGGGTAATATGATAGGTAAAATCGGCAAGTCGGCCAGAGAAGACATTGAAAAGTATTTGAATGCCAAACTGTTCCTCGAATTAAGGGTGAAGCTTAGTAAGGATTGGCCTGATAATGATAAGGTTTTAAAAGAGCTTGGTTATTAACCTGTTTGGAAATTGTAAAGGAGGTGATTATTGGAATGATACCGAAATTAGATATATTGCTCAATGCCACACGTAAGCTCATCCGAAAGGATGCCTCAGCTAATTTGATCAAAATGGTAGCCAAACTTCATCCGGCAGATACCGCCGAGTTGCTTAAACATCTAAATCCATCTGAAAGAATATATTTGTTTGACCTGCTTACAGATAAGGAGGAGATAGCCAAGATTTTTGGTGAATTAGACGTTATGACACGTACTGAAATGTTGGAGCATATGAATGATAGATCAATCTCCGACCTTTTGATGGAAATGCCCCATGAGGATGTAGCGGATATTATTGGAGAGATGTCCGAGGAGGTTGCTCAGAAGATATTGGGATCTATGGGCTCCGCTTATTCGCAGGAAATTGAAAAGCTCCTTAAATATGAGAAGGACACTGCCGGCGGTATTATGACCAAGGACTTTTTCGCCCTGTCCGAAGACATCACCGTCCAAAAGGCCATTGATCAATTACGTGCTGCAGAACATGTAGAGACGATTTTTTACATTTACGTGGTTGACCGGCAGCAAAAATTGGTTGGTGTTGTTTCTTTAAGAAAATTGATTATCAGTTCCTTAAATTCAACCTTAAAACAAATTATGACCACCGATGTTATTTATGTTAAAGCCTTTGAGGATCAAGAAGATGTAGCCCGAATCGTAGAAAAATATAATATCCTGGCCGTGCCGGTGGTAGACAGATTCAACAAATTAGTGGGGATCATCACTGTTGATGATGTTATTGATGTTATTCGGGAGGAAGCTACCGAAGATATATATATGATGGCCGGAACCAGCAGTGAAGAGCTTTTTGAGCGATCGGTCTGGAAAATTACCAGCTTGAGACTTCCCTGGCTGATGATCAGTCTGGTGGGAGAAACCTGCTCCGGATTGATTATGAAATTTTATCATGGTACCATACAATCTGTGATTGCGGTCACTTTTTTTATCCCTATGATTATGGCCCTGGGAGGCAATGTGGGTAATCAATCCCAGACTATTGTCGTCCGGGGGTTGGGTATCGGTAAAATTATTGAAGAAGACATGTGGAAGATTTTATTCAAGCAACTGCAAATCGGCCTGGCTATGGGAGTCATTGCCGGCGGTTCAGTAGCCGCCATATCGTTGCTCATTCAGACCAACTATATGTTATGCTTTGTGGTTGGGTTCTCCCTCCTCATTTCTATCACGCTCAGTGGGAGTATGGGGGTTTTAACTCCCTTTTTGCTTAAGAAATTGAATATTGATCCTGCTGTGGCGGCAGGTCCTTTTATAAGCAATTTTAATGATGTTACGGGGATTTTTATTTATCTGGGCCTGGTTACTTTTTTGTTGTATTATATAAAATAATCATGATACAAAAATATACCTTTCTGATTCTTCGTCTTTGACGCAGGGTAGGGGAGGGAATATTTTCAGGTGCAATTATGGCCCTTGAAAGAATTAGCGGTATTATACTCAAGAGTATTAAATACAGTGATACAGATAGAATCCTCACCTGTTATACCTCCGAGTATGGTAAAATTCAGTGCATAGCCAAAAAATCTCGAAACAAAAAAAACGGCTTTGGTTCCAGTATTGATTTATTGTATTATGTCGAAATGGTCATACTAAAAAAGGGGGTTAAAAATATCTACCCTTTACGCGAGGCCGTTATTATTCGCTTTTGGCGTTGCCTGCATGGAGATCTTCCTCGATTATATGCAGCTTTTTATATGGCCGAATTGATAAGGGAATTAACCTGCTTTGAAGAGAAAAGACCGGAGATTTTAACTCTTTTTCTTCAGAAATTAGAGATGCTTCAAAAAGGGGAGGATATTGAAAAATTAGTCCGTATCTTTGAGATTCGTCTTTTAAAGCTTTTAGGGTATTGCCCTCAATTGGAAAAATGCCTCTTTTGTCTTGCCCCCCCTGTGTCGCTAAAGGTTGGATTTATTCCTTCAATGGGGGGAATTGTCTGCCAGAATTGTTTCCGGAAAAAAAGAGTCCCTTTTTTTGTGATCTCTCAGGGGAGTTTAAATTTTTTACGCCAAGCCATCAAACTGCAATTAAGTAAAACCTCCCGCTTACAACTCACTTCTTATAGTAAAAAAGAGCTTCAGAATTTATTGCATTATTTTATTGTCTATTATCTTGAGAAAGAAATTCATTCCTATCGATTTTTAAATACCTGCCTGAAGGATAGGAATCATGAACTTTCAGCTGCAAGTTGCTGAGCTAACATCAGAAAAGTTTTTTTGTTTTATTTTTGTTTCGAAAATAACCATATAACAATTTGAAAAATAAAATTTTCATAATTCGTGGTGGCTCGGAGAGGCATGAGTGTTTACCATGAAAACGCATTCTTAAAAATAGATTCTATTGAAAAAGTCAAAATTTTCATCTTCGTGGGGTAACTCGTTCATAAGCCTTTATTTATGAAAATAGTTTCGTATAGGAATTATGCATAGCACTTCTTTTTTTTATTCCTTCATATTCCCTAACACTTTTAATAATAAAGAGATATATTTAGCACGCCTCAAATAATTTTCAGGAATAAGTATTGCATTCGTAACATTTAAAGAACGTTGAGTGTAACTGTTATTGTTCGAAATGCTGACTGACTCGATGTCCGGATAAACCGATTGATTAGGGGAAGTTATGGAAAAGAAAGAATTTACTGAAAAACTGAACGAGAGCAAGAAAAAATTGCAGGCTCACATGGAAAAATTCAACTTGTTACGGGAACAGGGAAAATCTAAAGAAGCTTTGGAGGAATTAAAAATTGCTCTTAATTTTGCTAATGAAACCTTGGAATATTCCAATTCTATTTTACACCAGATCCACAGTGAGTTTATTGGTATGCCTAAAATGAGCAGAGAAAACATACTAAAAAAAATGAACGACTGTGTAAAATCCACTAACACACATTCCAATGATTCATTATTAAATATCCAGATACCGGATAAAAAGATTGTCCATTAAAGGGCAGTAAGGACTTTTTAAAACTAATAAGGCAAGAATTTTTTAGGAAAATTTTCGGATAAAAAAATGCCCCTCTTTTTGAGAGGGGCATTCCCCATAATAATATATGTAAAACTAGGGGTAAGGAGGAGAGTATTATTTAAATTCTCTCATATATTTGTTCTAATAGACGGCGATGTAGAGGAATGCATTACTAAAAAAGTAAGATTATTCTCAGCCAATTTATCCTTGACAAGGAATCAAAATCTCCTTATCATAGGTTGGCTAACCTTTCAAGGGGAGATTTTTTTATCAACCCTGATTGAAAAATTAAAGTAAATTTAGTTAAAGATTCCAAGGTAAGGCGGTGTAGCTCAGGTGGTCAGAGCATGCGGCTCATATCCGCAGTGTCCGGGGTTCAAATCCCTGCACCGCCACCATTTCAATTCATTTCAAATCAATAACTTGTCTATTACTCATACACTAAAAAAACCGTCCGTGGACTGTCCGTAGAATGATTTTTAGTGGAGGTAAAAAGACAGGTGAAATCTATCCAGATACAAGACAAAATTCTATCAACAATCGTTAAAAATACCCAATTTCCATTATTTCAAATCGGTATGGCTTTCAAGCGCCTTAAATCTTTTGATAAGCTGCTTGAGGCCATTGATACAGCCAAGGAGAAAGGCTGGTCTCTTAGTCGAATAGTGGACATAATGGAGCTTGAGGAGGTTTAAGGTTGGGTAAGGCAAGCAAGGACAAGGGCTACAGAGGAGAAAACAATTTAAGGCACTTGCTGCAGGATGCCGGTATTGACTGCTAACGGATTCCATTGTCCGGCGCAAGTGCTATTACTCCATCCTGTGACCTGCTTGTCGGTGAGGATGGAGACCAGGCGGAGGTGTAGGTTCGAGCGAATGGCTTTACCACCTTGTATAAATGGCTATTCGGTAATAAATACCTATTTGTTAAGGCTGATAGGCTGCCTTATTTATGCGTAATGGACGTAAAAACTTTGATTCAATTACTTAAGAGAAGTCATGCTGAATTGTGATGATCCGGAAGTTTTTGAAAAGTATGATTATAAAGTTATCCCTGGTGGATGCAGGACGATTGATCCGGCAACCGGTGAGTATGAAGATTCTTTTTGTGCAAATTGTTATGGCGGTTATCCCGGGTATTGCGAATGGTATCCAAAAGCCAAAAAAATGGCAACGGCGCTTAAACTCAAAAAAGCCATGGATGAACTATCAACCTTGTCAAGGCGCGGTTGATGGTTTTTGGCGCTAAGTCATTACTAAACAAAGGCTTTTCGGTATAATACGATACTGAGAGCGTCTATTTTTAATGAAAAAAAATGAAAGAAAATGAAAGAAAATGAAAGCTTTTTCGGTAAAAAAAACTAAAGCGCTTGTTGCTCTGCTTTCTACTAAAACTTTAGCGGAAGCGGCGGAATCCCTTAAAATCGGTGAGGTCACGTTATGGCGTTGGATGCAAGAAGGGGTCTTTAAAAAAGTCTATATGGAGGCTAAAAAACAGGCGGTAGCGCAGGCTATTAACCAATTACAACAGGCAACAGGCGATGCCGTCGAGACCTTACGCAGTGTAATGACAGATGAAGAAGCGCCTTGCAATAGCAGGGTAACGGCGGCAAAGGCTGTTTTGGAGATGGCTTTTAAGGGTTTTGAAATCGAAGATTTAGAGGCAAGGCTTTCAAATTTGGAAGGGAAATTGGAGGGACAAAAACCATGAACATTGAAACGAGGGTTCAAACTTTAGAGAAAAAAGCAGAGCTGTTGCCAG
>DAOURK010000240.1 GCA_030625085.1 Pseudomonadota bacterium | reverse complement strand
TAACCTTCCAAAATGTCATCCTCATACAGACATAAGGAAGCCCTTTATCTAATTTTTATCTAAAGTCACCCTCAATAGTTCAAAAAAATTGGGGGAATCTTATCCTGATTGCTTAAAAAATGTTAAAATTAGAACTGCTGGTGCCTCCCTCTTGTTGTTTAATGACGCCCCAGGTTATGATCAGGTTTTCAGCCCATTTGACTCCTTCGGCAGATAATACGTGGTAGTGAAGGTATTCCGGGATGGGTTGGGAAAAATCGAAATTTTTGCTGTTTTTGGAAGTAATCCATATATCAGCCGGTGTATGATCAATGATTACAGATGAGGTTTCCATTAAGCCAAGGTATATTCCCATTTGGGCAAAGGTGAGACTTATGGCAAACACTACCCCAAGAAGAGTGACAAAGGACCTTGTTTTATCATAGAGCATTATTTTAATGGCTATACAGAGCATGTGATATACTTTATTTTTTAACTGTTTCCTTTAAAAATGCATCTATCGATTTAATTTTATTGCCTATATATTTTTAGATAGTACAGTTTATTACTAATTTTTTTATAAAGTAGCGCAGGGCTTCAGCCCTGCTGAAATTTTTATAATCATATGTGGCGATTGAAGTTTTCCTATCAGTTTTTTATGTAAATGAAAATAAAACGTTATTTACCACAAATGCATGAACAATAAGCGTAATATAAAATAAGACTAAAAAGGCCTCCGCATAAGGAATCATTACCGCCTCCCCTTTTTGTAACCGGGGTAGAGGTCTAACCTGTAAAAATATAACTACCCCTAAAATTGCCGGCAGCACAGGAAGGAGTGTCAGCCATCCGGAGATTGCAGAAAATCCGGAAAGCGAATATGGTCTCACCAGGCTCACGGCAACCAACATTGCGGCTAAAGCACAGGCAAGGGAAAGGAAAGATGAACCATAGGCGCCAATTATTTCAGAGTAGAGACGCTTTCCCTTTTGTGCGTGGTGAGGCCAGGAGGTTTTTCGGCTAAATTCATAGTGAAGGAAGGCCAGGGCAAAGGATAGAATGACAAGAATGCCTTTTGGGGTAGCTTTTATATTATATTGTGTGAGAAAGAAAAAATAGATATAAATGCTTAGAGCAATGTTTACTGGATAGGTCACCAGCATGTTGAGGAAAAGTGAGTTTTTTATGGGAGCTGATATTTTTTCCACCCCTAGAAGCATTAAACCATAGATCATATCAATCAACACAATAAGAAGAAGGACCCATGATATATACCAATTTATCACCATTACTAAGAGTGCGGTCCCCAAGAGGAAAAATGTTAGATCACGACAGTTCACTAAACCCGCAATAAGCGGACGATCGGGATTATAGATTTTGTCATACGCATAGTCCTTTATCTCATCTATTACTCGCAGATAAAACAGGACCCAAAAAAGGGTAACAATTCCTCCCGCCACCTTAAGGTTAAAAATCCATACATTGGTTTTTTTCTCGATCAAGATACACAAACCCTCAAGTGATAAAAACCAAAGCGCAGCAAAGCCCATATGCAGCCCTGGAGGGTATGTAGTTTTCATGAATTTTTTCAGCTTTCCAATCCCTTTGGTTAATTTTTTATGGGTTCTATTCGTATTTTTTTTGTTCATGGATTTCACTTCTGTTTTCATACTGAAGAATTTATACTCTGGGGCTTTAAGCAAATGCCCTTGGGGTGCTTGTCGGCTTGATTGCGCTCAGTTTTTTTAATAATGTGAATATGTTTGTCAAGTAACCCGAAAACTTCGTCGGAGTTAAAAAGATCATTCGATATACAAACCTCAAGTGTGAGGCTTCTATGTAAAATAATCATGCCTAAAAAAATAGTCTGTGTTTTGGCGTGTCCTGAAAAGTGGTCAACCATTGTCCTTAAAATTGGGGACCTGATAATGCCCATGTTGGAAAAGGCGAGAGTAAAATTTTCAAAAGGGGCACGCTTTTGAATCGGCAGAGTGGTTTTTTTTTCAAAATGCTTTTTGAGTGTAAATTCATTATGCATGAGGAGTGCAAACATGCGGGCAAGTCCATAGGGCACTTTTTGCTTAATCCGGCCAAAGGCAGCGTTAACCTGGTGAGGAATATATTCTCCCTTAAAAAGTTGAACGATCAGACTTCCCGTATAATTTCCCAATGAATAGGCTGTAATATGCGGTATACAGTGTCGCATATCAAAGGGCACTGAGATACACAGACGATTTCCTTCGACATTTTCTTTGAAAAAAAATTCAGCCAGACCTGTTAATAGAAACTCGCTGAGGGTTTGCCCACATATTTTTCTTTTTTTCATAATATTCCTGGTCTCTTGTGGGCTGAAGTTGTAAGTTCGAACACTAAAGCCTGTTCTGTTTTTGCGTGGACTTTTTCCATGGGTTAAGTCCACTGTTTTTGTGGTTGAATGCATTTTGTCCCGCCACAAAAATTGGATTAAATAGAGAACAGTCCAAAAGAGGGCCTTCATTTGGCTGATAGGGTTAATCCGCTGAATCGGTGGTTTGGCTTGATCATGGTGCCGGGGAAAATTTTTCGAAAAATTGATTCCAACACTTTTTCCATAGCAGCGCAACCATTTTTCAATCCAGGCTAATCCACCAGTGCCGTTTGAGTAAGCGTGATTCAGAGAAAAGACAATGGTACGCTCATTAACCGGTGTGAGACGAAAGGGTAACAGTTGGTTTGTTGGATAGTATTCAGAATAAATCTTTTGCAGAGGATGCATCTGTTCAAGACGTTTTTTTTCATGCATCAGAAGCTCGTCCAATTTTTCAGGAGCAATGCATTTCCAGGTAAAGCGCTTTTTATTTTTTTGCCATATCAGCGATGAGTGCATGAGCGGGTTGTTCACGATGAGTTCCCGATAGCTTTCAAAAAGTTTTTTTTGTCGAAAGGCTTCTTTGAGGACTATAGTAAATACCATGTCATTTCCAGCAATATATTTTTCAGTGCCTGTAATGTATAAGGTCCCCACTTTGCTTATATCCATAAAGTGCCTCTTATAATTTATTCCTTAAGGATAGTAACCATTCCTGAGGCGCCGTCCATTTCAATAAAGGCGCCATCAGGTATATATGTAGTTGCCGATGGGAGGGCAACAACCGTCGGGATACTATAAGCGAACTGCACTTTTTAACAAACAGTCTTTAGGTTATGCCAAAATTATCCATCCTTACCATCCTTTTCATGGACAAAGTTTCCCAATACTAATAACTAGAAACATTTCCGGCATAGAAACCATATCCTT
>DAOURK010000187.1 GCA_030625085.1 Pseudomonadota bacterium | reverse complement strand
GTGTTTAATGTGTTTAATGTGTTTAATGTGTTTAATGTGTTTAATGTGTTTAATGTGTTTAATGTGTTTAATGTGTTTAATGTGTTTAATGTGTTTAATGTGTTTAATGTGTTTAATGTGTTTAATGTGTTTAATGCATTTGTTTTCTTACTTGGCTTATCACACGATATAAAAATATCATTTTCCGATAAACCTGCGGCTAATAAATCATCTATAAAAAGGCGCGCATTCCGAGGGCCTTCGCTATAGCTTTTTGCAGGGTCATGGTGGCGGCAAAGGAGATAATCATCGTGGTGACAGAGCAAATCATAGCTTTCTATACCGATAAAAGCCTTTACCTTAAAATTGAAGAATCGTAAGCTTTGAACCATAAATACCAGCGGCGCCATGCCCACACCGCCGCCTATTACATGAATCTCTTCAACTCCTTGGGTATGTAAATCCTCAAAATTAAAGCTTTTTCCTAATGGCCCTAAAATTTCTATTCTGTCATGCTTTTTTAATTGGCTAAGTTCATGGGTGCCGACACCATTTTGAATGACTTTATAAAAAATATCAAATTCATGAGGAAACACCGTGTGCGCAATATTCGACAATGTTCTGGGAAGATGGAGTTTTTGCAGGAAATGAGGCCCAAAGTTTTTATAAAAGGCCCTGTGGATACCAAAGGGTCTTTTTAGATACGATGAGGGTGTTGTCTTTAAGGCAGAGCTAATGGAGGGGTTTAATTCGGACCAGGATTTTATGGAATGTGTTTTTGGCGGATTGGTTTTGTTGATAAGAGGCTGTGTCTTTATCATGATAAATTGGCCGGGAAGGATATGTGCCAAATCAGGTGCCTTAAAGCGGAGTTTAAAATGATTCGGATTTTTCCCCCCAACAGGAATATTATCCATCACCTCAACTTTTATGGTGGCTATTTCGGGTGTTCGGTTTTTGCTCGTTGTTACTGTGTTTATTGGCGAGCTGCATATTTTATTATATGAGTCTCTATCAATTTTTTGTGCCTTTTGGAGGATTTCTTCAAAGCATATGAAAAATACTTGCGGCCATTCATCAGCGTGTTTAACTTCTCTCAGTTTATTCATTTTTGTAGAGGTAGGAAGGATCATAAAGCAGACTAAGTCAAATTGATCTTGATCTTTGGCATAGATTTTTTTTATTATTTCTTGTGTGCGTTTTTGTTCCCGATCATCGAAGAAAAACAAAAGCTTGTGACTGTTATTTTCAGCTATGGCAGCAGCGTAATCAAAAGCCAAGCCCTCTAAAGGATGATTGAATTTTTTGCTGCTGATCGTTTCTGTGAAAGCATCCACATGAACGTGTGAGGCGTTCACATAGGTCAATTTTACCTTATCAGCAGAAAGAATCAGGTCGAGCAGTTTTAAACAAAGAGTGTGATAATTTTTATCAGCCTTTTTCTGCATATTTTTTTTCTAATTCATTAATAATTTCTGAAATTATAGCCTGTATTTCTGTATTTTTTTCAGAGCGTAAAGCCTTACGAAGTGTTTGTAATGCAAAAGGTTTCACCTTTTTTATAACAGAGATGGCCGTGGTACGTGTTGTCGGATCACGCAGTGAATGAATGAGGGCTAATATATCCGCTTTTGTTTCGCTGTCTTGAAGTAACAGTATAATATCCATTTTTGCTGTGGCACTGCCGAATTTGAGCGTTTGGCGCAGACCTCTATGCTCCCACCACTCAGTCTTACGTATTTTTTCAAGCAATACGCAAACAAGAATGAAACCGATAACTATTATGCCTGCTATTAATTTGTCCATTGCTTCCCCCCCTTGATTAGTGCTAAAGAGAAAATCCCTTTTTTTGTTATTTCGACTGACAGGAGAAAATTTTTACCTGCCGCATTTCCAATGGCTTAAGATTTCTCTTTTCGTTTGAAATGAGAATTTTGCTTAGTTTTTGCTCAATTGCTGATTAAGCCAAAAGACAATTATAAATTACTAAATCATAGTTCAGAAAATCTGTCAATGTGAAAAAATTACTATTTGCTTAAGGATATCAGAGATTGCCATAAAAGTGTATATTCAGGGTAAAAAATATTCCAAGAAGTTATTATTTACCATGGAAACACATTTTAAAAAGTATACTTTACTGAAAGAGTTAGATCTTTCATCCTCTGGAGTGAAAATTTTTTTTCATGAGTGTTTATTAGATATTTCTTATGAAGCGGAAGTATTATATACAATTTTAGAAAAATAGATATATAATCGCTACAGATTTAAAAAAAATTAGCATATAAAATTTACTATCTGATTTTAGATCTATAATCCCGTATAAGTGATTTAATAGGGTATAGGGAAAAAATAAAAAAAATAGTAGAGATTGATTTAAAGCTTGTAAAATTAATTTTGTTTATAATATATTAAAAAGAGATTGAAAAAAAGTAACACTATGATATAATCATCTTAGGTCTTATAGAGAGTTCTATAAATTAGAAAAAGGAAGTGTAAAAAGTTTATGAAAACTATGGAAGTAAGAAGGAGGAGAAAAAATGATATTCGATAAAGCAAATATATTAGTTGTAGATGATGATCAGGAGCTCAGTGAATTCCTGACAGAGCTTTTAATGAAGGATGGATACAAAGTATCTGCTGTTATGAGTGTTAATGATGCAATTCAAAGGCTGAAAAATGACATTTTTGATTTTGTTTTATTAGACCTTAAACTGCCCGAAATAGGTGGTGTCGAGGGAATTAAGATGATTAAAAAGGTGTCACCACATTCTAAAATTATTGTTATAACAGGATATTCATCTGTAGATTCAGTAGTATCCATTATGAAAGACGGAGCAATTGATTATCTGAAAAAGCCTTTTGATAATGAAGAATTACTTACGCTCATCAGGAACAACATTAGTGTAGGTCTTAAGGATAATGTCCCAGCCAAATTGGGAGATAGAATCAGGGCTATCCGGAAGGAAAAAGGCATTAAAATTAAACAACTTAGTGCCCGGTCGAGCTTGACGGAAAGCTCAATTTCTATGATTGAAAATGAGAAAATTTCGCCTTCAATGACAACAGTTCACAAAATTGCAATGGCTTTGAGTGTTCATCCTATTGAATTTTTTGAGATCGAAAAACATAAAAAATGGTTAGTTACCCGGAAAGGCGAAAGAAGGCAACTTCAATTTGGCAGTTCAGACAATATATTGGAATATCTGATCAAAAATGGAAGCAAGAACAGAAATGAGATATTCATTTCATGTCTTGGACCGACTCAGAAATCTTTTAATGAACCTATTACTCACGATGGCTATAAATTTGGCTATGTTCTTACAGGATCAATTGAATTAGAGATGGGAAATGAGACGGTTCGGCTAAATACAGGAGATTCTATATTTTTTAAAGCTATTACTCCGCATTTATGGAAAAATTTAGAAGCCAAGGAAGCTAAAACATTGTGGGTGGTTACCAGAGAATAAAGGAGCTTTCATTAATAACAATATGATTATATAGGCTGTTAGGAATACATTATCAAATATCAGCAGTGCTATAGATGTTCATGAAGTGCGAAGGGTAAAAAAATATCCGAGATTAGAGATATGCCCTCAATTTTAGCTTACTTTTAATCTAAAACAACCACATCATCGGCTTGAGGGCCTTTCTTGCCTTCAATAACTGTAAATTCTACCTGCTCTCCTTCTTTAAGTACTTCGTAATAGCCCAATTCACGGATAGCATTTTGGTGTACAAAAAGATCTTTCCCTTCTTTACGTTCAATAAAACCATAGCCTTTGTTTTTATCATACCATTTAACAGTGCCTGTTTCACGATCTGCCAAAATCATATCCTTTCTTTTGGTATTTTATTTTCATTAAATATAATAATCTTTAGCGTTTTGAATAGCATATTCTATTATTGAGGTTTTTGCAATTAAAGTTGTATTAAGAATTGTTATTTTCCTTCCATTATATTCCTCACCCCATAGAGTGGTGATTATTCACCCATTCACTTACTTTACTTTAATACTATATAGATTTTTAGAAAAATAATTATTGTTAGTCAGTAGGAAAATCTATAGGTATTGTCTGAAAGAAAAGAATATATTTTATTATTTGGCTGAACAAGGCGCAAATCCCAATACTGGGCCAAAATCATTAAAAGATGAAGGTGGTTAATGTAGCAATTTTATTCCAAATATACGATATTAAATAGACAAAACTACTCATAATATACTTAAATAAGGATACAAAATTGGATAAAATTGAACCTTATTAAGCATAAACTAATTTTAAAAAAAAGCGCAAATAAAAATTTCAAAAAGGGGCAAATGTATGAAAAAAAGTAGCAAAATCATGATGATATCAACAATAGCATTATTTTTAGCATGGTTATTTGTATTTCCGGTCAATGCCCAAACTGAAGGAATATCAGAGACAGTAAAAACAATACAGCAGGCCATAGAGGAAAAAGGTGTAAATTGGGTCGCGGGAGAAACCACGATATCTAAACTCCCTCGCGAAGAAAGGCTTGTCAGATTAGGGGGGCTTCATTTTCAATATTCCGAGCCCCAAAAGAAAACAGATATAATTGATCAAGAAGTATATATACAATCTGAGTTGCCTGCACAATTAGATTGGCGTAATTACAATGGTCAAAATTGGGTGACTTCTATAAAGGATCAAGGCCATTGTGGGTCTTGCTGGGCATTTGGTCCTATAGCTTCTTTTGAGTCCAGAATGATGGTCTGGTCTTTAGATTCTTCTTTAAATCTTGATTATTCGGAACAATTTTTGGTTTCGTGCTCTGATGCAGGTAGTTGTGGCGGAGGCTGGGATTCCTATGCTCAAGACTATATGCAAACAATAGGAGTGCCTGAAGAGTCGTGTTTCCCCTATGCTGCGGCTGATGTCGCGTGCAGTCCTTGTCCGGGGTGTAATAACAGACAGGTTAAAATTAAAAGTTGGGACTGGATTAATGGAGACTATATGTCAACAAATGTTGAGTCTATTAAGTCGGCTCTCATGAGCGGAGGCCCTGTGACTACTTTTATGATAATCCATGAGGACTTTCTGTACTATAGCGGGGGCATCTACCAGCATGTCTATGGGATTGAAGAGGGGGGGCATTGTATCTGTATAGTTGGCTGGGACGATACTACTTCGCCTCCCTGTTGGATAGCCAAGAATAGCTGGGGAACAGGTTGGGGAGAAATGGGTTTTTTTAAAATTAAAATGGGGGTCAATGAGGTCGAGTTTGAAACAGGGACCAGTTATCTCATTCCAAATATTCAGCCGGTGATCGACTTTACCGGGGCCCCTGGAAGCGGAAAAGGGCCGCATGCTGTGGCCTTTAAGGCCATTAGTAATGGTGGGCCTGTAGATAATTGGTTCTGGGATTTCGGAGATGGAACATTCAGCAGCAAAAGGGACCCTATCCATACATATCTGCCAATAGGAAATTATACTGTTAGCCTTGTTGCTACAGGTCCTGAAGGGTCGGATACAGAGATCAAAACTAACTATATAAATGTTATTTCCGAGGATGGGCCGGATCTTGATGGTAACTGGATACAATTTTCAAGTTCTTTTTCTAACAAGTATTTACATGGCAGATTTGAGGTGAGCAACATGGGTATACAAAATACAGGTGAGTTTACTATAGGCTTTTATTTTTCTGAGAATGGAACAACTTTGGGAAACCTACTTCGAAAAGTTACTGTAAGAAAAGGATTAAAGAGCGGTGAGAAAAAAAGGTGTTCTTTTCGATATTTTTCTCGGGTTTCCCATTCCGGGAAATATATTATTGCTGTAGCGGATTCGGAAAATCAGATAATTGAAACAGATAAAACGAATAATAGAGTGGCTCAAAAAATTTGATAACCTCATGGTTTTTATAAAGAGAACTGCTGCATTGACAGACATGTAATAGACATAGACATCAGAAGGCCATTTTGCTATGATGAATGAAAGAGTGTTTTATATGCTTTTTTATGACATTGTGGGCCTTGTATAATAATAGTTTTTTTTAAAATTATATCTTAAAATTATATGATTGATGGTGGAGCAGATCTACACATCCATTCTTGCTATTCGGACGGTCTTTACACTCCGTTGCAAATTATTCAATTGGCTATAGAAAAAGGTATCAGAGCAATCTCTATTTCTGATCATGATACTGTTCAGGGCGTTGAGGAAACATTGGACCTGGCGAGCCAAATGGATATTATGGCCATTCCGGCTACTGAAATCAGTGCTATAGTAGGAAATAGCGAAGTCCATATTTTAGGATATCATTTTGATTGGCGAAATGCTCAACTCAATAAAAGATTAGACTGGCTTTGCCAAGAAAGAGAGCGGCGGGTTTACCAAATGGTTCAAAGCCTGGCCGAGATAGGTATCGACATTCATCCTGATGATGTGTTTTCCATTGCCGGCAAAGGTTCTACAGGGAGATTGCACATGGCCATGGCCATTATCAAAAAGGGTTATGCGACTAAAATTACTGAAGTTTTCAAAAAATATATTGGCTATGGAAAACCCGGATTTGTCCCCAAGGTTGGAATCTCCCCTGAAGAGGCCATTGATCTCATAGTAATGGCCGGGGGTATTCCTGTGTACGCTCATCCCGCCATATCTAAGATGGATCAGTGTATTTTGCAATGGAAGGGAAAAGGGCTGGCAGGATTGGAGGTATATCATTCTTCTCAAAGTGGGCAAGTGAGTCGATTCTATGAGCAATTAGCCCTGAAATATCATTTGTGCATTACCGGGGGATCTGACTTTCACGGAATGAATGAAAACCATCGCTCGATTGGAATGGTTAGACTGCCATATAAATATGTAGAAAGAATAAATCAAATTAAGGCCGAAAAAGGATAAAATTACTAAAATTAGTGTTTACAAGGGGAATTGACCTTATTCATTATTCATTATTTATTGTATCAAGAAATTCCTTGTTGCTTTTTTGAGCTCTTAATTTGTTGAGGAGCCATTCCATGCTCTCTACTACACCTAATGGGCTCAAAATTTTTCTCAAGAGCCAAATCTTGCCCAAAGTTTCCTTGTCATGAAGCAATTCTTCTTTTCTGGTTCCTGAGCGAAGGATATCGAAAGATGGAAAGATACGTTTATCTACTAATCGCCGATCCAGATGCAGCTCCATATTACCTGTGCCTTTAAACTCTTCAAAAATAACATCATCCATTTTACTGCCTGTATCAACGAGGGCAGTGGCCATAATGGTGAGGCTTCCCCCTTCTTCAATATTTCGGGCAGCGCCAAAAAAGCGTTTCGGAGTTTGCAGGGCATTGGCATCGATACCACCGGATAAAACCTTGCCGCTTGGTGGAATGACTGCATTATAGGCCCTGGCCAATCTGGTGATACTGTC
This sequence comes from Pseudomonadota bacterium, assembly GCA_030625085.1. Taxonomy (GTDB): domain Bacteria; phylum SZUA-182; class SZUA-182; order DTGQ01; family DTGQ01; genus DAOURK01. Next base: position 1,122 of record DAOURK010000187.1, on the reverse strand, counting down.
AAGTAAAATAACCACGTCTTTTTTATATTCAATCAAACGCTTGGCCCGTTCCATAACAATTTCCGCCACCTGAATGTGTCTTGAAGGAGGCTCATCAAAAGTGGAACTGATTACTTCTCCTTTAACAGATCGCAGCATATCGGTAACCTCTTCCGGCCTCTCATCAATGAGGAGGACAATGAGTATAACTTCCGGATGATTAAGAGCGACACTTTTGGCAATCGCCTGTAATAACATAGTCTTGCCGGTCCTGGGAGGGGCCACGATTAATCCTCTTTGTCCCTTTCCAATGGGACTTAAAATATCCATTACTCTGGTTGATAAATCTGTAGGATCTGTTTCCAACTTGATTCGTTCTTCAGGGTAATAAGGAGTCAAATTATCAAAGAGAATTTTGTCTTTGGCCTTTTCCGGGGACGTATAGTTTATTTCCTCTACCTTGAGGAGAGCAAAATATCGCTCATTGTCTTTAGGGGGCCGGATTTGTCCTGAGACTGCATCTCCGGTGCGTAGACTGAATCTTTTTATCTGGGATGGAGAAATGTAAATATCATCGGGACCGGGAAGATAATTATAATCAGTAGCCCTTAAAAAACCAAAGCCATCAGGTAAAATTTCCAACACCCCTCCGCCATAAATCAGTCCATCTTTCTTAGCTTGGGCCTGTAAGATTTTAAAAATTAATTCCTGTTTTCGAAGTCCGCTCGTGGAAGTGAGCCCGACTTCAGTGGCTAATTCATTTAATGTAGGAACAGACTTTGTTTTTAAATCTAATAGATTCATTTATAATACACCTCTAGATGATGGAATGATAATTGGTGGTATGAAAAATTAAGATTGAAAATATATTTGATTATAAAGGCTTTACCATTTGAATGTTTATGCTTATTATATAGGTATAATTTATATCATATTTTTTAATAAGTCAAGAACGAGGACATAATTTTCATAATAAGAATTTCTGTTTCAATATGCTTTTTCTCAGCAGTTCTAATTTTAACATTTTTTAAGCAATCAGGATAAGATTCCCCCAATTTTTTTGAACTATTGAGGGTGACTTTAGATAAAAATTAGATAAAGGGCTTCCTTAGGTCTGTATGAGGATGACATTTTGGAAGGTTA
>DAOURK010000164.1 GCA_030625085.1 Pseudomonadota bacterium | reverse complement strand
ATTTTAATACTCAAAACTTTTTTTATTTTACTCATCAGTGAAGGTTTTTTAGAAGATCAATAATCTTAAATTCAAGCACTCAACTCGCCCTGATGGTGAATGATCGGATCTAAAAGGGATAATGATTATTGGTACTAAAGTTAAGGTAAACTGTTTAAGAAAAGGCTAGGAAAGATGATAAAAAATATTATAAAGATCAGCGTTTTAACTCTAGTTATACTTTTGACATCTTCTTTATCAACAACAAATAAGGTTGCCAATGCTTATTATGGATCGAGTATGTATGGAATGGGCGGACTCGGTATGATGGGCGGTATGTATGGCGGTATGTACGGATCGAGCCTGATGGGTGGCATGATGGGTGGCATGTATGGCGGCATGTATGGATCGAGCCTTTATGGCGGTATGTATGGATCGAGCCTGATGGGTGGTATGATGGGCGGTATGTATGGATCGAGCCTTTATGGCGGTATGTATGGCATGGGCCTCATGGGTGGCATGTATGGCGGCATGATGGGCGGTATGTATGGCGGTATGTATGGAATGGGTGGCTTAGGAATGTACGGCGGGCTCTATTAGGTAATTCTACTATCTGTAAAAAAGTCTATAAAAGGCGACTCATTAGCTTTATAGAAGTGGCCTTTTATAGACTTCCCTTTTTGAATTTCTTAATCCTTCTTCCAGCAGACTTCTATCTTATTCTTATTATTCCCTGAGTAATAAGTCACCATTATTTCCATAGATTATTGATCTATCACCTTTGTCGTAACCTTTTGAGATGTAGAGACAAAGGTGATAATTTTTCCTTGTAAGGAGGTGATAGTCTAAGCAAAATAGAGCGCCCCATTTTTTTTATTCCTTTATGTTTGATGGTTTCGTAAAAAGTCTTATTAACGTGTCATTTCGAACTGATGTGAGAAATCTTTATCGCACAACATGCTGAAAAACATAAGATTTCTCCCTGAGGTCGGAATGACAAATTTACCAAAAAGGACTTTTTACGAATGCATCATGTTTAATTTAGGTCATGTTTAATTTAGGTTCAGGAGGACTTATATTATGATTTCAAAAAAAATCGTTAATATCTTTGTTGCCATATTGGCTTGCCTTATTTTCACGGCTACAACACCTAACCACGCTCAAGCGTATTATGGTATGAGCGGACTCGGCATGTATGGCGGCATGATGGGCGGCCTGATGGGCGGTATGTATGGATCGAGCCTTTATGGCGGTATGTATGGCATGGGCCTCATGGGTGGCATGTATGGCGGCATGATGGGCGGTATGTATGGTATGGGCGGCCTTGGTATGATGGGCGGCATGTATGGTATGGGCGGACTCGGTATGTATGGCGGCATGATGGGCGGCCTGTATGGTATGGGCGGACTCGGTATGATGGGACTCCTTGGTAGTTTAACAAATACATCAGCGCCTGCACCCGCAGTAGCAGCACCTACTGTAACAGTTGCACCTACTGTAGTAGCGCCCGCAACTGCAATTAACGGTGTAGTTGCCACAACAACAGCTAATATAGCAGCGGCATTGGGATGGCCATATGGACTATGGTAGAGGTTTTGAGATGAACTTTTGTCTCTTTTTTTCTATTTTTTTAATGCAATAAAATACAGCTTCAACGGATTTTGAACCATGAAGTGAAGTAATAAATGCCTCACTTCATGGTTCATTGCCATTGGTGCTGCTATCGATTTTCAAATATTATATTTCACACTGTAGCGCAGGGCTTTAGCCCTGCATTTTGGCAGGGCTAAAGCCCTGCGCTACTTCTGTCTGAATATGGATTGTGAAATTATTTTTCTGAAAATCTATATCAGCAATGAAAAAGCGGAATGGCAGCGGATAATAGAGAATGAAGAGAATTAGGGGCTCTTTTTAGTCAAACCATATTTCTTCATTCTGCGCCAGAGGGTAGGCCTGCTGATACTAAGTTTTTGCATCACTGTTATAAGATTCCAATCGCATTCCTCCAAGGCATTTAAGAGAATATTTTTTTCAATTTGATCTTTAGGTAGGTTTTTCTTTATCCCAATTTGGATAATGTTCCCCATTTTTGAATCAATTAAGTCTTTGGGAAGATGTCTTGTCTGGATAGTGGGTTTGTTGCACTTTACAAAGGCATGCTCGATAACATTTTCCAATTCTCTGATATTACCCGGCCAGGGATAATGGGCGAGAATTCTTATAGCTTCTCTGGATAGGTCGTTTATATCTTTACCGGTTTCTTGATTAAATTTTTCAATGAAATGAGTTGCCAAAAGAGGAAGATCATCCATCCGCTCCCTTAAAGGAGGAAGAATTATCTTGACCACATTAAGACGATAATAAAGGTCCTCCCGAAATTTTCCTTCGGCCACCTCCGCTTTTAAATCCTTATTAGTGGCGGTAATAATGCGAACATTTACCTTAATAGTCTTTTCTCCACCAACCTTTTCAAATTCCCTCTCCTGCAATACCCGCAGGAGTTTGGTTTGAAGGTTAAGGCTCATGTCCCCAATCTCATCTAAAAAAAGAGCGCCCCCGTCGGCTAACTCAAATCGCCCGATTTTATCTTTAAAAGCTCCGGTGAAAGCTCCCTTTACGTGACCAAAAAGTTCGCTTTCCAGAAGACTCTCGGAAAGTACAGAGCAACTCACACCAATGAAGGGGCTTTTAGGAGTTGAGCCTTGGTAATGGATGGCCCTGGCAACTAATTCCTTTCCTGTTCCACTCTCTCCCTGAATCAAGACTGTGGCCTTGCTTCCGGATACGGCTTCAACCAATTCATAGATCTCTTGCATTTTTAGGTCTTTGCCGATAATTTCTCCAAACCGGAACCGTTTGGTCAGAGACAGCATGCGCAACCGCTCGGATTCCAGCAGTTGTTCCTCCAACCTTTTTCTTTCAGTAATGTCTCGATATACCCCCATGATTTCTTTTTCCTGCCCGTCCCAATTAAATACTAAAGACTCATTAGCCTCTAATATGACCTTATCCCCATATTTGGTTATACATTCCAATAAATGTGGCTGAAGGCGTCTTTGTAAATCCTTCGGGCCATGGACCTCTTTTCGCCAGGGATCATTGATTGGGTTTTCAGTAAGAAATTGCTGAAACTGTTTATGATAAAACTCCTCTATCTTATATCCTAAAAGGTTTTCAATCGATTCGCTTATAAATAAAACTATACCTTGAAAATTTTGCATCATGATCAAATCATTGGTATGGGTAACCAGCGTGCGATACTTTTTTTCCGAGGTTATCAACTTTTGTTCTAATTCCTTTTCCTTGGTAACATCCCTGATAATTTCTATTAATGAATTCTTTTTACTGGCCGTTGCCAGAGGCGCTGCGCTAATCTCATACCATTTTTTCCGTTCAGTATCACGGCAATGAATGAGGGTCAACTCGGTGGAAAGGTCATTGTCTCCTAAATGGCAGGAGGAACAGGGACGATCACAGCCGGATAATACCTGAAAACATCGCTTTCCAATCTGACCGCCAAAATGGGATATGGCCGCTTGGTTCATAAATTCAACTTGATAGTCATCATTTATGACCAATACCGCATCAGCCATACTGTCAAAAAGAATATGTAGTTTATCTCTCTCCTTTTTGATCTCCTCTTCAAGTTCAACCTCTTTCTTAAGGAACTCGGTCTCTGTCTCCAGGAGGGTCCTTTTTTTGTATGAATAATGAAGAATATATCCACCCAGGGAAAAAATCCCGAAGAGGGCTAAAGTGAGAAAAAACATATTTCGGTTATTATTCTTGATCGGATTGTAAAGGGAAATGTAAGGGGTGGTGATTCCAATGAGCCATTTTTTAGATCCGATCGAAAGGGGGGTAAAGGCATACAATTCCGTACCCTTGCCCCAAAAAGAATTAATCCCCCAAGCCTCAAGCCCGGTTTTTAAAGCCTGATAAGAAATTAGTTGGTCTTCAGAGCGCCGATTTTCCCTTTTCGCGCTTTTTCCCTCTATAACATCTTTATAATTTTCTAAAAGTAATTTTGGATCCGGGTGATAAATAATCGACCCCTCTTGGTCTATGATCCAGATGGTCCCTTTTTCCTGCATTCTAAAAATGGGGAGAAATGAGCCGGTCAAAGTATCCATATGTATGATACAGCGAATTGCCCCAATCATGTTCTTTTCTTTTTCGTTCGCGAAAATGGGATAATTTATGGCCAAGACATAAGCACCGCCATCAGTGGTAAAACACTTGCTGATTGTAGGTTTTTTAGTTCGAAAGAGATCTTTCACACATTTAACATTACTCATGTCCTTTCCGATTTGTTCTTTAATAAAGGGATAAACATACTGAATTTGACTATTTTGATCAATTTTATAAATTGAATCTATCCTACCGGTGAAAATACGATAAAAATCCTTAAAAAGCCGCTCATAAGCTTGTGGGTTATCCTGATGTAAATCCTTCAGGGCGCTCATATGGGTAATCTCTTGAGTCAGATGATTAATAATCTGCTGCATGCCGGCTGCTAAAGTTTTGACAAGGTAGATTTGATCCTGATGAAACGAGTGGATCACTGCTTCCGAAAAGTGGCGGTTTATCTTTATGAAAAAGAAGGTTACTATCACAAAAAGGATGGCAAAGGCCAATATAATCAGGAATCGTAACTTTGTTCGGAATAAACGTAATATCATAGTTGTTCTGCTTTCTGTTTTAATTTATTTTATTTCTCTCCGGCATATATTTGCCCGATCCACTATAGCCATAAGTCCCTTATCTTTCAGGATTTGCGGATTGTTTTCAATCCAGGAATTTAAATGATGAAGCATGGTATGGGCATAAGTGTTTTCCGGCAAAGCATCATTTTCGGCAGCAATTTTGTAATTTACCCATTGCCCACATTTTTCGTGCTCAACTAAACCCGCGTCCTCCAGAATTTTTAGATGATGGGAGACACTGGATTGGGCAATCCCTAAAATTTCCTGAAGCTCGCAAACGCATAAATTTTTTTTCTGTAACATTTTGACAATGCGGATTCTGGTTGTATCAGCTAATGCTTTAAAAACTCTCGTTAATTCTTTCATTGGGCTTACCTCAAGGGGATAGATTATTAAATCGATTTATCTATATACGTCTATATATAATATAAAAACTTTTTCCGATCTCGTCAAGGTATAGTTATCTAAGATCATGTTAACTCTAGGTTAAATAAGGAACTAATGAGTTTAAATTCGGAGTGGATTTAGCAAGCTCTAGCCCTTACAATATTTCAATAATGAAAAGGTTTTAATTTTGAGACATGAAGGACTCTTTTATAAGACTTAAGGAAATACTGTAAATCTTATATTTATTAGATACTTATTTGATTCATAAGCTAAAATAATCAATATGGAATCTTTTTTGCAAATAGATTAATAGAGAATTATTGCACATAAAATTCAAATTTTTTTAGGCATCGTAAAAGGTTTTCTTAATGGCTGACACAATTGTAAAACTCAGGTTATTAATTATTAATCCGGGGGAAAAAACAGTTAATAGCTATATGAGAAAATTTTTTGAAAGAAGACATTGCCAAGTAAAAACAGTAAATAGCCTTAAAGGATTTAAGATGAGCAATCCTTTACAATTTGATGCTGTTATTTTTGACTTGGGCTCATTTAATGAAAAGGATAATTGTTTTTTGCAATTCGTTAAGGATTTTGAGGCAGGTTCATCTTTTATTTTTATTGGTGATCCCGCTCAAAAAGAGATAATTGAAAAAAGATTAGATTGTCAAATTTATGATTATCTTATTCGACCAATATCGGATTTTAATCTTAATAGAATAATAAGAAATATTATAAATCAAAGGCTCCTTCTGGATAAGAATCAAGCGCTTAAAGAGCGATTGAAGATATTTGAGAAAAACACTGATCAATTCTTCACAAAATTAGAAAATGAAGTAAAAAGAAACACAAAAAACATAGCTGAAAAGAATGAAATTTGGCAAAGAATCTTTAACGGGGTAAGGGTAGGGATTATTGTAGTGGATGAAAATTTCACTATTATCCACGCTAATAATTTCTATAGCCTAACGGTAAAAAGACCCTTAGAACAGATCTTGGGCGAAAAATATTTTAAAGTAATAGGCCTGCCGGATAACTCTCATGACTGCCCGGGATATAGAGTAATGAAAACAGGAAAAGCGGTAAGTATCGAAGTGGCTGCAGATGACGATAATGGTCAATTAATATATGTTCGTCAAACAGCCTTTCCTGTTTTTGACAGCCTGAATAAAATTTGCGGATTCATTGAATATAACCACGATATAACTGAGGCAAAAATTGAACGGAACAGACGGAGTCAATCCGAAAAAGTTGAGGCTTTATATAAATTCACAACCTTTTTTTATTCTAATCTACATGCTATGGAGTCTTCTATTCACGATATTATTACTAAAAGTAATAAAACGAGAAACGATATGGCTGCACGAAAAATAGTCAAAGAAAAAGATGCCGATTTTGAAGTTTGCTTGCAGGCCCTCGAACAGCAAATAAAAAATATCAAAGGACAGATGGCCGATTTACTTCTTATCACAAACCTGAACCGGGTACAGCGTAATTAATATAAATGATCTGTTTAAGGCCTATATCCAACCACAACTTTTCGAAACACCCTACCTTGCTTCAGACACCATACCTTTTGATTGCTATATTCCGGCATCCGGAATCATTCAACCTGAAAACTTGACTCATTTGTTAAGTTTTTGGGTCATAAAGAAAGACCAGTCTGTATCAAAGATGAAAATATTTCATTTTTGAAAAAGTCCCTATAAAAATTAATAGGGTATTGCTTTATAAGGTATTACTTTATAAGGTGTTGCTTGATAATGATAATTATATTTTACAAGTTAATTTTTTAACTATTTTTCAAAAATAAATATTTTAAGGGAAACATTGGGTGATGGCCTCGTAAAAAGTCGATTTTAGCAAATTTGTCATTTCGACCTCCGGAATAAATCTTATACTTTTCAATATCTTGTGCAATATAGATTTCTCACTTTCGTTCGAAATGACACGTTGATGAGACTTTTTACGAATTCATCATGAGGTAATTAAAAAAAAAGATAAAATTACGTGGATACAATCTTAATGTATGATAGTTAATGAGATAGTTAATGAATTTCTTGTTGGCATAATAATTGCTCCATAAAAACCATAAAGAACAGCGGTTCTAATTCGTAAAAATTAAAATTTTTTATTTGAGATAAAAATATATTTTTATTTTAATTCTTCCTGATGCTCCCCAAATGAGAAGCATGAAGATTTAATTTTTAATTTATAGGGATACGCTTTTTTATCTAAAAATTTACTTAGTAAGGAGGTGAAAGAATGACCTTTTAGAAAAGTATCTTTTTACCATTTTTTTTTATCGGTTTTTTAATACGTTCATATTTAGGCTATTGTGAGAGGAGGTTAATGATGAAAAATATTAAATTAAATTCTCAAATAAAGATTGGGATATTTTTATTAGTTATCTCGCTGGCAGCTTTAATTCCTAATCATGTTTGCGCCTATTATGGCGCTTCTTCTCTTTATGGCGGTTTAAGCGGTTTATCCGGAGGGCTTTATGGCGGACTTTATGGCGGTTTATCCGGAGGGCTTTATGGTGGGTTAGGTGGTTTATATGGAGGTTCCTATAGCTCATACGGCAGTCTTAATCATTATTATTCCGGTAATACCCTCTATAGCGGCCTCGGCGGCGGGCTTTCCGGATTATATGGCAGCCTTTATGGCGGTTTAGGTGGTTTATTTGGAGGGCTTTATGGCGGTTTAGGTAGTTTATATGGTGGGCTTTATGGCGGACTCTACGGCGGTTTATATGGAGGTTCCTATAGCTCATACGGCAGCCTTAATCATTATTATTCCGGTAATACCCTCTATAGCGGCCTCGGCGGCGGGCTTTCCGGGTTATATGGCAGCCTTTATGGCGGTTTAGGTGGTTTATTTGGAGGCTCGTATTGACTATAGGGCCTTGCAGCTATGCGAAAAAACACGCGGGGATTTAATGGATTTTAGTATTACCCGGACCAAATTTTAATCTTTTTTCAGATGCATTATTGGGGATGGGAATGCTTTCAGTTTTATAGGTTACCTAATTTAATTGATTGAAGGAGGTGATTAATAAAAAGGCAGTTGCTGTTATTTCTGTCACATTACTTTTTATATTCAACTTGTTTTAGCAACTAAGGTTTATGAAAGAAGGAGTTTTTTGAGATGAGTAAAAAATTATCATTAAGATTTATCATTATTTCAATCATTTTACTTATAAGTATATCAACAGCGCCCAAGGCCGATGCTTATTATGGCGGCATGATGGGCGGAATGTATGGCGGCATGATGGGTGGCCTGATGGGCGGCATGTATGGCGGCCTGATGGGCGGAATGATGGGCGGAATGATGGGCGGCATGTATAGCCCTTTTAGTATTGCCAACATGTATTACCCGGTGGAAACCGGGAGCGGGCTTACCTATCAGCTTCCGTTTATGATGGCTCTGCCTTATATAGGTATGTCCGGATTATATAGTCAATTATTCCCGAACCTTTTCAATCCTCAAGCTTCTGCACCTGCGGCTACAGCTACAGCTCTTTAATAATGTTGCCGGAAATTCTCATTGTAAATGGATTAACTGGAAAGTATAGGAATTTTCATTTTATTTATGCGGCTTCCCGGTCGATCATTAGTTCGTAGTTCGTAATTTAATTTAATGGGCACGCTTAAAATTGATGGGAAAAGATTATTTAGCGGGAAGATGAAGATAAAATCTAACAGCAGAATAAAGAAAGAGCCGGAGAGAGCCGATATTAAAAATTTAAGAGAGAAGGAAGAAATTTTTAATATGGCCCGCAAAGAGAAAAGTTACTTTTAAATAAACTTCGGCTCTTTCTTTTATTCCCGGAGTTCTCCAACCGGGATAACCGAAAGCGGTCTTATGGCCAAAACTCCTCAGTCACTTAGTCTGGCTATTGACAAGAACCTTTATGATAAAAAATCAAACGATAATCCTTCGCGCTTGGGCAAACTTAACTCTGGAATCCTTAACGAGCTTATTGCCGCAAGAGTTAGGAGAAGTAAAAATTTATGAAATATAAACACTCTTTTTAATTTTTTATTTTATTATTGTAATGACCTGAATTTTTTTGTAAAATCTGTACGCCTCATATGTTTTTTTCGCCTTATATTGGGTAAACGAAGGGAAAGGGTTGTTTTGTTCTCCTCAGAAGGTGCAAGATATTGTACAAGAAAAAAATAGATATAAATAAAGAAATAGATTTAATAGTTAATACTATTCTGGAGAGGCTGTCTCCGGAAAAAATCATTCTTTTTGGTTCCTATGCCTATGGAGAACCGACTAAAGATAGCGATCTTGACATTCTGGTAGTGGTGCGAAAACATAGCCAACCAAGGTTTAAGAGAACAAGAGAGATTAGAAAGTATCTGTGGGGAAAGGTGTCGGTCCCTAAGGATATATTAATTTATACCCTTGATGAAATACGAGAGTGGGAAAATGTAGAGCAAGCCTTTATTACTTCTGTCATAAAGGAAGGAAAGGTTCTTTATGAAAAAAAAGCCTGATTTGATAAATGCCTGGTTTATGAAAGCCGATCACGATTTAAAAGCAGCCGAATCGCTGCTTAAGGCAGAAGAACAGGCAAATGAAGAGCAGCTAAATGATGTAATTTCATTCCATTGTCAACAAGCAATTGAAAAATATCTTAAAGGTTACATGATCTATCTTGATTTAAAATTTATCAAGACCCATGAAATTGGGGATTTAATAACCGTAATAGAAGAAAAAGATCCTGAGATTGCTTACTTAAAAGAGAGGGCTGATACACTTACCGACTACGCTGTTGAAGTAAGATATCCGGAAGAATTTATTACTCCCTCTTATGAAGAAATCAACGAAGCCCTTAAAATCGCTCGGCAAATTAAAGTATATGTTAAAAATAAAATCAAAATAAATAAAAACACTGAATGATCCCAATAGATAATATCTATCGCGCGAGAATTCCGGATTGACCTCTTCTGAGATTGGAAAGGCCATTGGACGTTCAAGACGAACGGTAGATTCCTACATTGCCGATCTCAAGGCAGCGATCCAAATGGATTTAGATCTCAAAATATGGCGCATGAATCTACTTAAGATTCCGCAAGCGAGGATTGTAAAGAGCCTTGATATTCCCCGACAACAATTTCCGGCCATTTGACGAAAATGGCAGCGCTGCCATTTTCGTCAAAAGCTGATTTATCAAGCGGTTATACTGTTTCTCAGGTCGCTAAAAAGCCCCTTCCTGCCACTATTTTGAAAAAGGTCTTGACCCTGCGGCCATTCTTCTTCGTTCATTTCAGAATTATTGCTTCCCCCGAAGAGAGAAAAATGTAAGTTAAGCTGATTAAGCCCATTTTACACTTCCGTCATCAGGATTTATAGCAAAGACCTTATTCCCTTGATTAGAACCATAGGCTGGGTCTGCGTAGCAATTGCCAACGTAAATGGTGCCGTCAGAACCAACAGCCGGTGGAATAAACATTGCCTCCGGTTTGGTAGGACCACTTAATTACTCCATCTTTCCCAACGGCGGGAGAGGACTTTACCAATCCTCCAACCGGATAACTCCATTTTATGGTATTAGTTTGCGCCCCTATATACGGGCTTTGTCCGGTACGCTGTTCATCATGCCCCATACATGGCCAAGGA
>DAOURK010000216.1 GCA_030625085.1 Pseudomonadota bacterium | reverse complement strand
ATGCCATTAAAAAACAATGAGTTGCAAAACATAGGCTAACTTATTAAATTTAAAGGAGCTATGAAAAATATTTCGCCTTTCTGGGACTACATTTACTAAGGCTTTACAAATTTAAAAAATCCCTTATATCGAAAACCCAGATTTATTCAATTACTACTTGACTTTTTCTGGAATAACTAAACACTGAAGTGTGTCCATCAGTTGGTCCTTACTGATGGGCTTGACCATATACTCAATGGCCCCCAGGGACAGTCCCAATTCCCGATTATCCAAGACTGAGATGCAAATCACCGGAATATTTTTGGTCTTAGGATCTGTTTTAAGCTCATGCAATATATCCCAGCCGTCTTTACCCGGCATGAGTATGTCCAAAGTGACGGCCGAGGGCCGATATTTTCCAGCGGCTTCCATGGCCTCTATAGCACTGTAAGCCTGGATAACCTCATAGCCTTCACTTTTTAAATAGGTCTTGAGTATCTCCTGAGCTTGCTATCATCATCAATGGTCAGGACCAGCTTTTTACTTTTACTAAAGTCCGGGGCTTCAGACAAAATTTGAGACGGTCTTTGGGCGGCTGAAATTCCTTTAATATAACAGTGTCTCAAGATACATTTTTGATGAATGTAGTGCTATAAAAATCGACAACGCCTATTGGATATGTGATTATATTAGTAGAGACATTTTCCAGAGTGAAGTCATTATAGAGGACTAAACTGGAGTAAAGGGCAGGGTCGTAAATGATCCTGCCCTTTTTATTTCTATTAATTAAAAGAAAGTACATTTCAGCGCTTCATGTGCCTCCTTGAAGTGCTTGTCGAACTCGTCTATGAAGCAATTCCTGATGAATATCTCATAGACTGAATAAAAATTTAAACGATCGTTTTTACTGTCCCCTCCATCATTAACGGGTTAGGGAAAGGTGGGAGCCTTGGTACGTTAATTTTCTTAATTCATGAATATTTTGTTAGTAATGCCTTTAAAAGATTTCTCGGTCAAAATGACAAAAAGGAAGTGGCCGGCCAGGGAAAAATGGCAGGAAAGGGGAGGACTATGCTTATAGCCAGTTACTGATCATATATTTTTGAGGGATAGGGATACTTTTAGAAAAGAGGATAAGGCCCATAATCAATCAACTGTATCCCATGTTGATGGTGATATACTCTTTGGAAAGGTCACAGGTAAGAATTTTGGCCTCTTCTTGGCCGATGTTAAGGTTTACTGTGATCTTGATTTCTTTTTGTTTTAAGATTTTAGCAACCTCGATTTCTCGACCAGTGCTGACTCCCTCGGAAATAATCTGGATTGGTCCATAGAAAAGATCAATTTGGTCAGGCTCTAAAGAAACTCCTGAATAACCAATTGCTGCTATAATACGGCCCCAAAGGCAGCGCTCACCGAAGAAGGCGGTCTTAACCAAGGGTGATTCAGCAATAGTATAGGCAATATGTTTGGCTTCTTTCTTGTTTCGCGCTCCTGTAACATGGATTTCAATAAATTTTGTGGCCCCTTCTCCGTCCTTGATGATCATTCGGGCTAATTGCCGGGTAACAAAATGTAAAGCCTCCTGAAAAATAAAAAAGTCAGTATTTTCTTCAGTAATGGTGTTATTTTTAGCCAGACCATTGGCCAGGAGAATTACCATGTCATTGGTGCTGGTGTCCCCATCAATGGTGATAGTATTGAATGATTGGTCAACAGCCTCTTGAAGGGCTTTTTTGAGTAATTGGGCATCAATTGAAGCATCGGTGCAAAGAAAGCTGAGCATAGTAGCCATATTCGGTTTTATCATACCGGCACCTTTGGCTATACCGGCCAGATAACTTTTTTTCCCCGACAGATTCATTTCAACAGCCATAGATTTGGGGAAGGTATCTGTGGTCATAATAGCCTCAGCAGCCTTATCCGGTCCTATATGGGTAAGTTGTCCGGCTGCGCTGCTGATTCCTTCCCGGATCTTATCCATAGGTAATGATGTTCCAATAATTCCGGTAGAGGCAACGAGAACATTTCCTTCAGCCAAGTGAAGAGCTTTGGCTGTAATTTTAGCCATTTCTTGGGCATTTTTTAAGCCCATTGATCCGGTGCATGCGTTGGCATTACCACTATTGACAACAATAGCCTGAGTTTTTAAGTTTTGAAGATGCTTTTGGGTAATGAGAACAGGAGCAGCCCGGAATATATTGGTAGTAAAAACTCCGGCAGATTGGCTTTCTTTTTCAGAATAAATTATGGCCAGATCTTTGTTACCTTTTTTAATTCCACAACTTACCCCGGCAGTATATATGCCCCTGACACTATGTAACCCACCTTCGATTTGAATAAATTTTTCCATTTCTCTACCCTAACCCCGACAAGCCGGAACCAAAAAGGTTTTAAAATTTTTTATCATAAAAAACACGAAATTTAGAACTAAGCGCCTAACGAATCGTTTTGCTTAGGACTATTTGAGCATTGATAATTGATAATTGGTTTTAAGGATATGGTGCAGCATCACTCAGACCCATCTTTTCATCGAAACCCATAATAATATTTAGGTTTTGGACTGCTTGTCCTGCTGCACCTTTTAAGAGGTTGTCTATTGTTGAGACCACAACAAGTGTATTGGTGCGCTGATCGAAAGTGAGCCCTAGACGGCAGAAATTAGAGAGATATACATCTTTTATACAAGGAATAGAACCGAGGGGGGAGAGTAAGGTAAAGGGTTCTTTATGATAAAATTCTTGATAGATTTCCCAGATTTTTTCCATAGAAGGAGAATTTTGTCGCATTGGTATATAAAGATTGCTTAATATACCTCTACGTATTGGTACTAACTGAGGTGTAAGGAGGATATGTATTTCGGATTGACCTATTAAATTCAGTTCCTGTTCAATTTCAGGGACATGTCTGTGTTTTCCGATTTTGTAAGGCTTAATGTTTTGGTCACATTCAGTAAACAGATACGTGGCCTCGGCCTTTCTTCCTGCTCCGGATATCCCGCTTTTAGAATCGGCAATTATTGGCGCTGCATTATTTACCAATCCGGCTTTTAAAATAGGGATTAACCCAAGAATGATACTCGTTGCGTAACATCCTGGATTAGCTATGAGGGAGGAAGAACTGATTTGATGTCGATAGATTTCCGGCAAACCATAGACAGCTTGGGAAACAAGCGCCTTATCTGAATGGGTTTTCCCATAAATTTTTTGATAGGTATCCAAATTTTTCAATCGATAATCTGCGCTCAGATCAATGACAATTTTTTCCTTTTTGCGCAGCCTCGGTGTTAAGGCCAGAGATATGCCGTGTGGTAGGGCCAGGAAAAATGTATCCGCCGCATCGAAAGCATCTTTAATATCAAGTGGCTGGTAACGAAGATTTATGGATGGGGATATAAAGGGGTAGCATTCTCGGATTTTTTGGCCTGCATACTGCTCGGAGGTTACATAAGTTAATTGTAAACGGGGATGAGCATGGATAAGGCGGATGAGTTCTAAACCAGTATATCCACTGCCTCCGATGACAGCAACTTTGGTCAATTTTGCTTCCACCGCTTTTATCTCTTGGAAAATTGAAATCTGGCCCGTGCGCCTCGTTGGCCGTATTTTTTCCTTTCCTTTACTCGAGGGTCTCTCGTAATAAATCCTGCTTTTTTTAATTTTTGTCGAAGTCCTACATCGACTTGCAGAAGGGCCTTTGATATTCCATGTCTAACAGCGCCCGCTTGTCCATAGACTCCACCTCCGAGCACATTTATAGTAATATCATAGGCTTGAGTAGATCCGGTTAATTCCAGGGGTTGTAGAACAGTGAATTGCATATGTGAGGTAGGGAAATATTCACCAAATTTTTTTTTATTAACAACTATTTCACCTTTTCCCGGCCGCATCCATACTCTTGCCACAGCGGTTTTTCGTTTGCCTGTTCCATAATATTGTGTTACGGGCATTAATTACTCTCCTTATTTTTATACAATTATACAAAAGATTTTAATTTTTTCAAAACTTCCCAACCGGCAATTCGTATTTTACCATTTTTAAAATTTATCGAGATGGCATACACGACATAAGTCGCTATCAATATTTCTTCGTCGTAAAAAATATGTTTTATAACCATCGTCATAATCAGTGCCGCCCACCCATTTTACTGTTGAAATCGGATCACTGCGAGGGTTATGACATGTGGCACAGGTTATTAACTCATCATCTTCTAAATGTAAATCATCAGGGATAATCTCCCTTATCTCATCTTTAGGTTCTATATCCTTAGGATGGGAACGTCCTAAGACCGGAGCTGTATTATCAGGTTGAGGGACTGTTGTATGACATCCTATACCATTAATTGTTTTATTTTCTTCTCCTCTCATACAAGAGGCAGTAATCCCCCTTACTTCTGTATAACTGCTGATATCGGGGGCATGGCATTCATTACAATAAGTACGTTGTGGATCATCCATAAAGTCATCCATGAAACTATATTCAATGGTAGCGGAAACCTTTAAATAGAGCAAAAAAGCCAGGCATAGTACAACGGATATAAATATCGCTTTTCCTTTTATTTTCACAACAGCCCTATAAAAATATTTAAAGCTTAAAATTTTTCAAAGATTCTTGTAAGCCCGATGATACCTGTGACAACCTGGCTGTAATGCCTGTTAATTCTGATGATGATATTGTTTCGTTTTGGCGTATTTTATTTATCTCATCGATTAAACCGGGCAATTCTTCAGACTTTTTGCGAATGCCTAATAGTTTTTCTCGTAATTCAGTGGTCATTTTACTAAAGGAATCTGCTAATCCTTGAATTTGATCGGACTCTCGTAACTTGGTAATAAGCGTTAAGTCTCCTTGGGCAATTTGTTCAGCATTTTTCTCAAAACGATAGAGGGGACCGGCGATTTTATGCGAGATAAAAATAGTAAGGGCAATAGTAGCGCCTCCAATAACAATAAGGGCAATGATATTTCCCATTATCACATTAGGAAGAAGAATTTGTCCCGTGTTTTTTATTTTTGAGTGGGCCTTTCCATATTGGTAGCCTAATTCCGTATTTGTTTTTCTATAGAGTAAAATTCCTGATATGACGCTGCTCATAATAACTAACAAGACAAAAATTGTGATAAATTTTGCTTGTAACATTCGTTTGATTAAATAGGTTTTTCTCTTTTGTTTATGTACACCATTTGTCATTGGTCCCCCTTAATTAATATAATTGTTTGCTTTGTGTTAAGATAATTAATTTAATTTTTGGGGCATTTGGGCTTCATGGCGATGATTCGGCCCTGTATACACGCGTAATTTTTTAAATATCTGTCTTCCCAGTTTATTTTTAGGCAGCATACCTTTAATCGCCTTTTTTATAATTAGTTCGGGTTTTTCTATAATCATTTTATGGGCTGGCGTAGCCTTTAATCCACCGGGATATCCTGAATGACGATAATATTGTTTTTGTTGAAGTTTTTCGCCTGTAAGCTGAATTTTTTCAGCATTGATAATAATGATATGGTCCCCGGTATCGACGTGAGGAGTAAATTCCGGTTTTGTTTTTCCTCGTAAGATATTTGCTGCTTGAGAAGCAAGTCGCCCCAAAATTTTTCCTTCGGCATTGAGAATGTACCAACACCTTTTTTGATCTTCTTTTTTTGCCATAAATGTTTTCATATTTTGCCTCATAATCACCTAACCACCTTGGGTTATGCTTGATTTACAACCCCCTGAACGAGCGAAGTTTTGGAATAAAGGAACTTTCTATCCTATAAGTATTTTGATCTTTTGTCAAGAAGACTTTTAACTATTTCTGGGTTTTCGATATAAGGGATTTTTTAAATTTGTAAAGCCTTAGTAAATGTAGTCCCAGAAAGGCGAAATTTTTTTCATAGCTCCTTTAAATTTAATAAGTTAGCCTATGGCTTGGAGGTCATTGTTTCTAATGACAT
>DAOURK010000219.1 GCA_030625085.1 Pseudomonadota bacterium | reverse complement strand
TTTGTCGTGCATGCCCCGTTTCTTCGCTAATTTTATGTATACTTTTACCATACACTCGTTTAGATATCCGTATACCTTCATACCTTTCCATACCTATCATCCCCTTTACCTCCAGTATCTGAGTTTCTATTCTCCCCTATGATACTAGAAGTTTTTTCAGGGGTGGGTAAGTTTTGGGCTGTCACAGACCCTTTAGATGGTCAACTTTTAGGCTATCATAATTAATCGCAAACTTGGGCAAATAATTACCAATAAGCTGAATAATGCACCTGCAGTCGCTCTTATTGGGCCAAGACAATGTGGAAAATCCACGCTGGCCAAAACAGTTTTGTCTCCAATAAAAAATTCACTCTATTTGGATCTGGAACGGCCCTCTGATCTTAATAAGCTTAACGATCCGGAAGCATTTTTTACTTTAAATGCAAACAAGCTTATCTGTCTGGATGAAATTCAAAGGAAGCCGGAAATTTTTTCAATTCTAAGAAGTGTAATTGATGAAAATAAGAGAAATGGGCAGTTTCTTCTGCTTGGTTCCGCATCACCAAATTTACTGAAGCAAAGTTCGGAATCACTTGCAGGGCGTATAGCTTATCTTGAGTTAACGCCTTTTTTATATCAAGAGCTGATTCATGATGACAATATGAAAGTTTTGAGGAAACTTTGGTTAACCGGCGGATTTCCAAGAAGTTATCTTGCAGTTGATCAAAGGGAGAGTTTTGAGTGGCGAAGTAATTTTATAAAAACATTTCTTGAACGGGATATTCCCCAATTGGGCTTTAAAATCCCTTCAAAACAGATATAGTTTTTCAGATAATTAATTACTATTTTTTTATTGTCGCAATCCTTTTAAAATTGAGGATTTCGAGAGAATATTTTTGTAATTAATTATCTGAACGTCTATAGCTAATCTTAATAAACAAGACTACATTAATGTTGTCTATGGTGGCAGCCTTGACAACATGTCGTCTTACTTTGCGCAATATTGTAAGGAAGCTTTTAAAATTCGAAAATTGCGAAGTCTACCGGAAGAAAAAAAGACCATGCCTATAAGTAAAAAATCATTGCGGCAACCCGGGATGCTGCTGAGCGTTGTTCAGGCAATTAGTGGGCTACTGAGCTGCCCAGCATAAATTTCCAATTGATAAATTCACCTACATTTCGTTATGATAGGTTATAAGTGTAGTATTTAAATTTTTGGCTATATGTATATAATTTTCTTTCTCCAAACTGATAATTCAAGATCTTACCCCAAAAATATTAAATTTTCTTGACTCAACTTTACATTATATTTACAATGTAATTATGAAATCTATAAATTTTTCATGGGATGATCGTAAAAATAAAATTAATCAAAAGGAACACGCTGTTTCTTTTGAAGAAGCACAATCGGTATTTTTTGATGAAAATGCTATCGAGTTTTTTGATCATGATCATTCAGATGAGGAACATAGATTTATAATGTTGGGCCTTAGCTATAGATTACGTATACTTGTAGTCTGTTATTGCCTTCGGAAGAATGAATCCGAAATTAGAATTATATCTGCTCGAAAAGCAAAAAAGAAAGAACAAAATACATACTTTGGAGGAAATAAATGAAAAAAGAATATGATTTTTCAAAAATGGAAGGACGGAAAAATCCTTATGCCAAGAGACTTAAAAAGCAGGTCACTATTCGAATGGGAGTTGATGTGATAGATTATTTTAAAAAAATGGCAGATGAGACTGGTATACCATATCAGAATTTGATTAATTCATATTTGAGAGACTGTGTTCAATCTCACCGCAAAATTTTCATAGAATGGGCTTCATAAAAGAATAATAAAATCAAGTCAAAGCGCCATAGGCGCAGCGCGATAATTTAATTTTATAACCCGGGTTATAAGTGTAGTATATAAATTTTTGGCGATATGTATATAATTTCTTTTCGCCAAACTGATAATTCAAGATCTGATATAATGGGTGGCCCCCAAATTTTGCTCAATAAAAAAGCCGGGGAATTAAACTTTTCCCCGGCTATCTAAACCATAACCGCTATGCTTTAAAAAAACCATTAATTTTTTTGTATGCCTTAAACTACCTTAAAGAAAATCATCAGGCTTTAGTATACCTTAACTGCCTTATGGAAAATTATTTGTGTGTCCGGCAAGCCCTCACAAGCCAAAAAAATGTCCGGCTTTAGTATCAGGTTTTAGGGCTTTAGTAATGCCTATCTATTCGTAACCTCGTAGTTCCACAACAACATAGCAACAACCTCGCAACCATTATACCCATTTGCGCATCTGTTGTATTTTAGCGCTGAAGAAGAAATGAATGATGATGTTAAAAGTTAGGCATACAAGAACCTATAGAAAAAATTAAATATAAAGGACTTGTTGTAATATCTTTTTTCCTATAGTTGGTTTCAGGGACTTTTTCATCACTAAATCAACATTTAAATCGAGCAAGTCGGAAAGATAGTTTTTCAAATGAACAAAAGTCAAAAGATCGGTAGCTTTTCGAAATTCCACTAATATGTCTAAGTCGCTGTTTTCCTTTTGTTCCCCAACAACATAAGAACCAAATAGGCCTAATGTATCTATTCCATATTCCATCATTAATGTGTTTTTATGCTTGAGTAAGATTTTTTTTAAATGATCAAGATTCTTCATTTCCAAGTTCCTCTATCATTTTTTCAATAAGAGGTTTTATTTGCGGAAGTTTTTCCTTTGCGGTCAACCAAACTGTTTCAGTATCAACTCCAAAGTAATCATGAATAAGAATATCCCTCATCCCTGCCATGTCTCTCCAGGGGATTTTCGGATTTTTCCGGCGAATCTCTTCAGGGATATGTTTTGTAGCTTCACCAAGAATTTCAAAAGCCCTTATTACCGCAAAGACTGTTTTGTCATCATGGCTGAAATTTTCATAAATCAAATTGGCAATAAATCTTTGAGCTTTTTCTATCGCATCGAGTATATCCCTCAAGTAGTCGGCAAAAGCGCGTTTCATGAAAACTCCCTTTACAAAAAAAGTTGCCATATCTTTTTCTAAACTGATAATTCAAGACCTGACCCCAAGACAGTCCTTCGTAACCTCGTAGTTCCACAACAACATAGCAACAACCTCGCAACCATTATATCCATTTGTACTGTCCGGCGACTACACCCATTTGCGCGGTCGCCTGGCCCCGTGTCCGGGTTTTTGCTCGGCCTCGCCTTTCTCTATTTGTGGTGACCATGTATCCTTATTAGATTTTATCACCCTGCCATTTGCCTGTGGCGACCATGAATCCTTAACCGATTTTATCTGCTCGCCATTTGCTGGCGGCGGCTGGACGTTAATTACATCCAGCACCTCAACCTCTGCGCCTCTCTGCGGCGCCTTTTTCGCCGCCTTCACTACGGCAAGTGCCTCATCTTCCAGCGGCCGCTTTTTTGCCATATTCATCACGGCAAGCGCCTCATCGGTAAGCGCCTCATCATCGGCAAGCACATCATCGGTGAGCGCCACACCGGCAAGCTCTTTATCTATCTTTGTCGCCATCTTCTTTTTTGGCCTGAAGCTTATCTTGGCCCCGTTTGCCTGGGGCGCAAATTCAGGCACCAGCTTTTGCAGCTTTAATTTAATGGCCTCGCCGTCGTTATTATCGGCCAGCTCAACCAATTCCTCAACCCTTTTTTCCAGATACTCATAGGTGTAACCATTACTGCCGTTATGCCCATTACCACCGTTGCCATTACCGCCATTCCCACCGTTATGGCCATTGCCGCCGTTGCCATTACCGCCATTCCCATTACCACCGCCATTACCATTAGGCCGCAGGACCATAAGTTTTTCATGGGGTGTGGGTACAATCCCTTCCCCTTCGGTAATCAATTCCTCATACAGCTTCTCACCAGGCCGAAGCCCTGTTAGCTTGATGCGGATATCCTTATCAGGCTCAAAACCCGATAAGCGGATCAGGTCCTTGGCCATATCTGCAATCTTCACGGGTTTGCCCATCTTCAGGATATAAATGTCTCCACTCTCGCCCATGGCTCCTGCCTGTAGAATAAGCTGCACAGCTTCATTAATGGTCATAAAGTAGCGGGTAACCTCAGGATCAGTCACGGTTACCGGCCCCCCATTGGCAATCTGCCGCTTGAACAGCGGGATCACACTGCCGGCACTGCCAATCACATTCCCAAACCGAACAGCCATAATCTTTGTTCGCCAGCCCATACCACGGCCTTTACCCGCTAATAGTTCCTTATACTTTGTTTGTAAAAATAGCTCAGCTATCCTTTTGCTGGTGCCCATAATGTTGGTCGGCCGCACAGCCTTGTCGGTCGAGATCAAAACAAAGCGCTCAACCCCGGCCTCAAGGGATGCTTCCAAGGTATATTTAGTGCCCAGAATATTATTATATACAGCCTCCCAGGGGTGTTTTTCCATCATGGGCACATGCTTGTAAGCTGCCGCATGAAATACCACCTGGGGCATATATCGAGCAAATACCCATTGCAGCCGCTTTCTGCTGGTGACAGTACTTAAAATAGGCGTAATGAGCTGATCAGGGAAAAGCCGCTTTATCTCCATTTGAATATCATAAAGGCTGCTTTCAGCCCTATCCAGCATAACCAGCCTCTGGGGCCCAAACCCCGCCACCTGCCTGCAGAACTCAGAGCCGATCGATCCTCCTGCTCCGGTTATTAAAACACATTTGCCCTTTAAATAGGCGCCGATCTTCTTCATATCCAAGTCAACAGGTGTTCTTCCCAAAAGGTCAGAATAGGAAACTTCACGGATATTGGATACACTCACCTTGCCGTTAATTAATTCCCCCATGCTGGGCATGGTCTTACAATGCACTCCCGTTTTGCGGCATAGTTCGAGAAACCGCCGCATTTTGTCACCCGAGGCTGATGGAACAGCAATAATAATCTCGTCAATTTCTATATCTTTGGTTATGCCGATAATCTCATCTATAGCGCCCAAGACCCGGACCCCATGAATATACCGGTGTATTTTTTTGGGATCATCATCAAGAAAGCCAATTACCCGATAGTTTAATTCCACATTATCGTTAATCTCCCGAAGAATTTTTTCCCCTGCATCCCCAGCCCCGATAATCAGCACATACCTTTTTTTTGCATGCCCGTTTTTATTTCCGTTCCAGGGAAAGGCCCCTTTCCTATTGATTTGAAAAGAGCGTCGAATGGCCAGGCGAAGCCCTCCAATCAGGAAAATGGTTAAAATACAATCTATGAGAAATACCGAACGGGGGAATCCCTCAAATCTGCTGGTAATTAAAATAAGGCCGATAATAGCCAAGGAACTGATTACAGAGGATTTAATAATGTTTTCCAGGTCTTTTAACCCCGTATAGCGCCACATGCCCTGATAAAGACCATAGTGATAAAAAACATAGAGTTTCAATAAGAGGATGGGAATGAGCATACTTCTGAAGGTAAGG
>DAOURK010000016.1 GCA_030625085.1 Pseudomonadota bacterium | reverse complement strand
AAAAGTGGATTACAAGACCCTATGGTTAAAGTCTAAAAAATATAACATTGATAATAAGGTTATTTACGAAGAAAAAATCCCCGGCCATTTTTTGGATGTTGATCTTGGCAGTGATTTAGGTTTAATTGATGCTTGCAGAATCGCTTTAGGAGTTATGGAAAAAGAGTTAATTCAAAAAACCATTGAAAAAACGAACGGGCATAAAACTGAAGCAGCTAAAATCCTTGATGTTGACTACAAGACTCTATATAACAAAATAATCCAACATAATCTGCACGGCCAGATATAATTCAAAAACAGCTTTGCTAATCAAGGAAATCCAATTAATTCTTATCCCTCACCAGCAGCATCAAGAAATAGCAACTTCTTTAAATACTCAAATTCTGAACGTCTTTTGGTTCAGGTTTAATTTTAATGACGATAATAATTGCATGATATGTATTATGTATAAAGCCTGACCACGCTTTTCAAAATGAACTAAGTTAAGTCATTTAATTGCCGGATATCTAAATTGTTCACATTATAATGAATAACAAAATTCAAAATAGTAGAGAAATTTGCTTTTTTGTGGTTATGGCTATATAATCTTTTACTAATTTCTTAACAGTTTTAATAACAGAAAAAGGGATTTAAGATGCTGCCGATCGGACACTTTGCAGTAGGCAGCTCTGCTGCTTTTATAGTTAATCTGGCTATCTATGCGGCAAGACGCTGTCGGACAACCTTCCGCCATCTGGTTATCATGCCTATCTCCATTGTTTGCTGTGGATTATGGGCCTTTGGCCCTGACTGGATACGCATGTTGGCTATGCTCTTTCACCTGCCCTATACTTGGTCCGGCGAAGCTCATAGACCGGGCTGGCCTGATATATTCTTTTTCCACGGATACTTAGATACTAACTTTGCAAGAAAGGGAACTATTATAGGACTGGCAGTCACCATCTTTATTTTTTCCTCGCTAATAGCCATTTATCTTTTAGAAATTCGGAGGTTATTAAGAAGACTAAAAAAATCGCGCATCGCACGTCACAAAAGAGGGCAAAGGAAGGTGCATTTTTAAATGAAAATATCCCTATCCGCACACACGGCGATTATCGCTTTTATTATTTCTATCATATTCTTGCTGATCACCGGACTCTTGTTGATCACCGGAGCAAGAACGGCAAAATCAGTATCAGCCGGGCTTCTGCCTTCATCACCCGATCATTGGGAAGAAGAGACTCAGGGGGGGCCGGCTTTCCACTATTTCCGCAATCCCAATAATGCTGTTGTTTTTTCCGGACCTGAAGAAGATAGCCGAATTGAGCACATTTTTCACCTCAACGATTTTATTAAAGATGTGTCTACATCATTAAGTTTTTCCATGGAAGAGGAATACAACGACAATATATTTCTTAAGCCGGATGATGAATACACCGATTTTATTACCCGGATCAAATTAGCCGCCTCCTTGAATATGTCATGGCCGTTATGTAAATTCAGTCTAAGCTATCACCCCGAGCAGCTAATATTTTCTCGATATTCGGATAAAAACGAACTGAGACACGAATTCGATATTTCACTTGATATCGGCCTGAGTGTGGGCACTGACAGAGATATGACACTTATCCCGAATTTACTCTTTTTTGACTTTTCGGACTCGCTTAGCAGTGAAGAGCATTATTCCCGCACCGAAACAAAAGACGAGGGCCCCTTTGTGGATCGAATCACCAAAAATGAGCTAAAAATCCACCCCTACATTAAGAGAAATCTTACAGAACTAACCACTTTCAATGTAGGATATGAGTACAGCAACACGGAATATCTTGATTCCGGATCTATGGACAAAGAATTTCATGGCGGATCTAATAGCGGATCGTTTATACTCAATAAGACAATTTCCAGGCGTCTAAAGGGGAATATTTTATATAGCTACACGCGGGAAACCGCACACAGCAGCGATTTTAATGATTATAACCGCCAGGAAGCAAGCTTAAATTTGCAGGGCCAATTAGGTCCTTCACTTAGACTTACCGGAACAAGCGGATGGAACAAACTTGAGCTTGACAACGGGGTTACAGATGAAGGGCCGCTTTGGAATGCCGGTGTTCAGGGCACATTTCTAATTTTAGGGACACTAAAAACCTTTTACAGTTATAACCAATCTTACCAAAATGATCTTGAAGGCGGCGCACTAAAGATAAGCCGGCACAGCCTGGGAGTAAATTACGAACGTCGAAACCGGGTTGGGCTGACAGTATTTCAGCAGAAGGATACCTATGTTGAAAAAAACTGGGATGATAAGTTCTGGGGAGCTGATGCTTCATTGGACGTTCCCTTGCGCCCAAGAATCCACCTTAAAGTCAGCGGCGAATGGCTAAGGAGTGATTTTGAGCCCGAATATGAAAAAATCAAACATCACCGGATAAATACCGGCATTCTATGGCAGGCTTCCCCCTATTTTCAAATTGATACCGGCTATCGCTATTCCGGGAAAAACTCCAATATTGATGACCATGACTATACGAACAACCTTGTTTATATCAGAGTAACCGCAAAATTATAAGCCCCATTTGATGTGCACGGCACAGCCTTTGCCCATCCTACCCTTTTCTGCTACATTTTTTTATTCGTCGTAAATGAAAATAACTGCATCTGATTACAAAAATATTCTCTCGCAATCCTCAATTTTAAAACGATTGCGACAATAAAAAATAGCAATTAATTATCTGAAAAACTATAGAAATACTATAGTCAGATAAAGGTCAAAATTAGAATTGCCGGTTAGTGGAAGGAGATATTAAACAATTTTTCACATTTACGAGCAAGGGAAGGATTAAGGTTAACGGCCTTTTGTAGGACACCAAGGCCTAATGGATCACCAAGACGCCACAGATAAGACCCTATAAAAAAGTGGAGCCCTGCGTCTTGGGGAGCAAAATGCAGCGCCTGACCAAAAGCTTTGCGGTAACCGATTTCCTCTTCTTCAACATGACTCATCAAATACCCCAGTTTTGCCCAAAAAAGTGACCTGGCAGGCTGAAGTTCCAGGGCTCTATACATTTCCCGAATAGCTTTTTGCCGGTTGGTTCTCTGTTCGTCGCCGGAATTTTCCTCGGCAAATCCTTTCTCTTCATACCACCTGGCCAAAAAATAATACCGATAAGGACTATTGTTCCACAAGGGCATAATCCGGGCCATGGGCAATTCTTTAAGGACCTGCTCCCGGAAATTTCGATCGCCCACGGATTTATAACCTCCCCGACCATATCCCCCCCTTAGGGCAGCGACTATCAAAAGCAGAATCAATCCCATCAGAAGGCCATAACTCATTCTCCAAAATCCGGCCCTATGATTGTGCCCCGGCCCCGGTCTCTTCCTCCCTTTTTGCCCCCTAACAGTCATTCCGCAAATAACCACAAAGAGCATCATATTGGCAAAGATATAAAAATTAAAGGTAATTAAACTATGAAGCAAAAAGCAGAACATAGCAGTATAGCACCCTAAGCGCATATACTCCGCTGCCTCAAAACCACTATTTAACCTCTCTTTGCCTTTTGCCCAGCGTATGACCCCCAAAAGAAACAAAACCAGGCCGAGGGATAGCAGGATAATCCCTCCCATACCCAACTCTGCCCAGAGCTGAAGAAAATCGTTATGCGTATACGACCAGATCCTCCACCTTTCATACCGGCGGTATATTTGCTCAAAACCGCCCAGCCCCACCCCGCACACAGGAAACTCTCGTATCAGCTCCCAGGTGTGCCGCCAGGTCTTCATCCTTGACTTAATGGAAGGATCTTCCCTTGATGCGGATAGTGTCTGCATTTCCTGCAGGACCGGTTTGACCCCCAGATAGGTTAAAGAAGAAAAAAGAAACAGCAGGAAAAATACGGTCAATACCATGGGCCACCTTACCTGCCTACGGCGAATAATTATCATGACAAGGAAAAACAAAAAGCCAATCAGGATAACCGCTATTCCGCCACGGGACAAAGAAAAGAAAAGGGAAACAGTCAGGATGAGCATTACAAAAAAGAGAAGACCGCTCCTGGCCAAGACATCCTCCATGTCTACAATCCAGGTTTTGAATCCTCGTGCTTTTTTCATCCTCCCTCTTCCCCCTTCACCTCCACCTCCCCCTTCACCTCCCCCTCCCCCTTCACCTTCACATCCACTTCTACTTCTACTTCTACTTCTACTTCCATATCTACCTCCACCTCCATATCCATCTTCATATCCACCTCCACCGGCTATTTGATAAGCAATATAGCCCCAATAGAGGCTGATGATCATTTCTATATAAACGGCAAAATGGTTGGGGTTCACAAAAGTACCATAAAAAATGGGCTCATTTATCATGTAGGGGGCCCATAGCCATAAGATTTTATCAGCTCCGGTAAATTTTTGAATTAAGCCCACTATGCCCACTATGGCGCCGACGCCCATGACTGCCCGGTAGATTCGGCGCAATACCCTATTAGAGCCATTAAAGGGATAATACACCAGGATAAGAAATATACACAGATAGGCAAAAACCTTTATCAACTCGTTCCAGGCGGCAAACCTATCCACTGATAAGGTGTGGAACTTTACCCCCAACGGCATATAAAGGCGATAGGCAGCCGGAGAAATAAATTTTATAAACCAAAGGGGTAAAGGGGCAAGCTGGATCAAGGCTATAAGGACAAACAGGCACGGCCATACCAGAGCCCATTGTATCCGGCAATTTTTTCCCACACACACCGGCGGAAAACCCATGGATTTTCCGCGTAGTCCTCTTATCAACCAGCAGCCCATAAGGCAGTAGGCCACTGCCGCCAACAGAGCATAGGCCCATGGATAGACAGCGCCTATAAGCAAGGGGGACAGAATAATTAAAAAAATCAGGCCGTATTCCATTTTAAAATAATTTTTCGGCATCCTTCATTACATACAAAAAGTTGACATTTTTTATTAGCTATAATTCTTCATTTATTCCGATGTATATACAATAAAGCAGTAAATAGATATTATACTAAATTCATCTAAATAAACAATACCGATAATAACCAAAATCTTTTTAATATCTAAAAACCTATACATAAAGAATCAAAAATCGATGAAGCCAAAAAATATTGTATATATACCTCCCCTCATCTTTATTCTAAAGCAATTAATAGTGTTGACCCTTTTAATCAATTTGATCGGTATTAGTCCCCTTTACCGGCTCAGGCCGGAGGCAAAAGCCGAAAATTACCCAGCCAAAGCAAAAGCCAAAAATTCCAGGGCCAAGACTGAAGCAGCCGATCATCTGGCCGGGGCAGAAACGCAGGCTGTGGAAACCAGAAAAAAAGCCGGCGATTACCTGGCCGGGGCTGAAATAAAGGCCTCCGCATCCCAAAAAAAAGCCGACTATTATCAAGCCTTAAACGAGAAATTTATTCTTCCGGGTGATAAACTGTACATCCGGTTGGAAGAAGATAAAGATTATGGAGACCTATTTACCATTACCCCAACTGGCTACATTGTTTTGCCTTTAATAAATGAAATCTACGCAGTTGGTTGGCGGCCTTCAGCCTTAGCTCAAAAAATCAAAGTTGATCTAGAAAAAAAATTTTTTCGTAAAGCCACTGTTTCGGTCTTTTACCATGAAAAAAAATTACTTCCGGATAACGAAACTATAACTTCATATATCAATGCGATAGACACCGAAACTATTGACGCCAAAACCACCACCGAAAAAATTTATATTGTCGGAGAGGTTTCAAGGCCCGGCGCAATGAATATACCGGGAGACGAGACCTTCACTGTGTGCAAGGCCATTATTATAGCAGGCGGTTTTACACAATTTGCCAAACAAAAAAAAGTGAAACTGGCCCGGTTTGATAATAAAGGCAAGAGAGGAATTACAATTATAAACACGGACAATATTTTTAAAAAAGGGCATCTTGAAAAAGATATTGTGCTGGAAAACGGGGATTGGATTATCGTGCCCCAAAGCTTCTTCAAATTCTAAAACACCGGCGCCCATATTTATGACTCTGTTTATTTAGTCCAAAATTGAGTAATTTTTATAAAAATGGTAACCATAACATTTTATTTTTATTAAAAAAAAATTTAAGTGATTTTTAAAACCATAGTAAATAAACAGATTCATTTATAAAGGAACATCAGCGCCGACAAATTTCGTAAAACGCACCTTCGATAATTTTTAGAGGAAAGATAACAGAATATGCAGTTTCCGGATAAAAATCAGCAAACAGCGCCCTTAGATATACGCGAATATCTTTTTAAGTTTACTAAGCACAAATGGCTGATTATGTTTTGCTTTGTGGTCAGCGTCTCGGCGACAGCCCTGTGGTTTTTTAAGCAGCCGAAAATCTGGCGCGCAAAAAGCAAAATCCAGTTTTCCTCAGGCATGCGCTTGCCCGTGCCAAATGTCTATACTGAAACAGCCGGCTCTTATATTCGAGGGCAAAGTGAGATAATAAACAGTAAAACCTTCAAAAAACGGCTTGAGAAAAAAGCCCTTGAAGCCGGTTGGGACAAACACCTCAGTCCGGAAGATCTTGCGCCGAAAGTGAGTTTTCGTCAATTGAGTGGTCTGGATATTATAGCCATTGATATTGACAGCATTAGCCGGGAATATGCTCTGTTCTACAACAATCTTTTAATAAATGAATATATTAAATTTAAAGTGGAAAAAAAAGGCACCAGCGCTGAAATAGCCTTGCTGGAGTTGACTTCACAAATAAACGCCGCTGAAAAGCAGATTGGATTTTTGGAGGAACAAATTTTAGCCTTTGAAAAATCCCACGATCTTATAGCCCATGACCTGATAGGTAATATCCCGGCCAACACAGTGGGAACTTTACAATCTTCGCTTGCTGCATTAAGCAACGAACGGGAAATAATCGAAGCCCAGATGGAAAAATTTAATAAAAAAATAGACCCCTTTTCAATTGAAAGCAGCCTGGCCCGCATATATTCTTTCCCATTAATAAACGGCCAAAAAGAAAATGTCGCACAGGCCGAAACCATACCGGCCTATTTTTTAAGAGGAAATAAACTGCAGGGATATTCCTATCTTAGTGCGCAAAAGGTCGAATTAAAAAGCAACTTAATCAACGAAAGCCTGATTTATAAAAAAAGTCACCCGAAAATTATAAAATTGATGAAAGAGCTGGATAATATTCAAAAACATATTGACAGTGAAATAGACTGCCTGCAAAAAAAATTGAATTCCCAGTATAATATGTTGAAAATAGAAGAGGAAACAAAAAAAAGGTTATTGAAAAAATGGCGAAATAAAATCATCGTTTTGAATAAACAATCACGTGAATATGGAAATTTAAAGACTGCCTTAGGACGCAGGCGACAATTTTATAATCTTTTATTCCAGCGAGTTAATGAAATTGATATAGCCACTAACTTTAATAATGAAAGGGTCCAGATACAAGTCATTGAAAACCCTTACCTTTTACCAAAACCTGTTGCCCCGAAGCCTTTCAAGGGCATGATGACGGCCATCTTTCTTGGCCTTGGGCTGGGTTTGGGCCTTGCCTTTACTGTTGAATATTTAAACGATACGATAAGAAGTAAGGAAGAATTTGTGAAACTGTTTTCCGCCCCTATGTTTTCTTCTTTACCTATGCTTGCTTTAATACCCGCGTTTGCTTCTTATCATGATAAGAAAACGGATGAAAAGATTATAAAACCGGATGATAAACAAAATGTTATCTTAGAAATATTCAGACAATTGCGCACCGATATAGTCCTTTCTTCCCCTCCCAAAAAATTAACTACTCTCCTCATTACTTCGGCCGTCCCCAGAGAAGGAAAAACCCAGACAGCAGTTAATCTGGCCTGTTGTTTTGCCATTTCCGGAACCAAAACCCTTTTAATAGACGGCGATTTAAGGAAAGGAAAAATTCATTCATATTTTAATCTAAAAAAAGACCCGGGATGTTCGGTTTATCTTATCGGCCAGGATACATTAGAAGCGGTTATTCAACCAAGCGGTATAGAAAATCTGGATATCCTGCCATGCGGTATTTATCCGCCTAATCCGCCCGAACTCCTTGCCGGCGAGTCTATGAAGGATTTGTTATCCAAAGTATCCGGCCTTTATGAGCGGGTTATTATTGATTCGCCGCCGCTAATTAATGTAACCGACAGCACAATTTTAGGGTCATTAACCCAGGGCACACTTTTTATTGTTGAGGGTGGGAAAACCCGCCGGGCTTTAATTAAGCAATCAGTGGAAAACCTGATAAATAATCATGTTAATATTATCGGTGTGATCATTAATAATTTGGAAAGGAAAAAACACGATTACTATTCTCAGTATTACAGCCATTATAAATATTACAATTATGGCTATGAAGAGCAAGAAGAGCAAGAATAAACTTCACATAAAGATCACCCTCCCCTAACCCCTCCCATCAAGGGAGGGGGACTGAATGGTTATCTTTTCTCTTATAACATCTGTCAATTTTATGACTCGAGTCATAAGTGTAGTATTTAAATTTTTGGCCATATGTATATAATTTCTTTCTCCAAACTGATAATTCAAGACTTGACCCCAAATTTTAATCCCAAGACTTGACCCCAAATTTTAATCCCAAAAATTGCCCATATCTTTTTCTAAACTGATGATTCAAGCCTGCCAATTCAAGACCTGGCCCCAGAAACGTTTATTTTTTCCTGATAGTTATCCATAAGTGCCGGTGCCGTCTAACACAGGAACCTTGACAGTCTTTTCAACAAATTTTTTATTTTTAATTTTAAGGATTGTATTTTTATCAGCGATAATTCAATTTCATGACTCGAGTCATAAATGTAGTATTTAAATTTTTGGCTATACACACACCTTCTTTATGTCTCCATTTCTTTTAGTCACTTATTAGTCTTGGCCACCTTCAAGCCCTTATAAACAAATATGCCTGTTTTTATCGGCTTGCCCCTCACCAGCACCTTTAGCTTATCTGAGGCAAGGTAGCGCTTTATTTGTTGTTGCGCCTCTTTATATGCCCGCTCCACATCTGCCTGCCCTGCCCCTTTCTTCACATACTTCAGCTCTATCACATACCCATACTGCACATCCTCCGCCTCAGGCACGAGGATGAGATCAGAATAGCCCAAGCCTACACCCCAGTCCTCCTCGGCGAGCGGCCTGTACACTGGTAAGGTAGCAAGGAAACTGAGCCAGATACACTGTATCGTTCGTTCGTTGAAGCCTTGCATGTCCCGATGTGATAGGTATTTAAATACCTCACGGATCACTTCATCCTCAAACTCGGCTAACTTGCCTTCAGTCGCCAGGGCCTTTATGGCAGCATGTACCTTAAATATATCCCATCTCACTCCCTCAAAGTCCCGCAACCCTTCCCTGAACTACTCCCAGTAAAGATACCGAATGCTAAGATTGGGTATCTCCAATACATGCTCACCCATAGCATAGGCCCTTATCGTCAGCAACCCAAGATAATACAATAGCGATATAAAATTATCCCTCTCAGGCACCTCGTCTATCCTGAAACTCCGACACAGCCTACAAGAAACCTCGTTATCTCTTATCACCTGCTTCAGGATAGAATAACTGCCATTTGGGCCCTCATGCCGCTTAAGATGACGATCCACGGTGATTAAAAGCTTTATTTTACTATAGTCTGTCTTCACATTCTCATCATACAGCTCATCCGCAATTCTACTCTCTGCCAACAGCCTATCGAAAAAATATATCACCATCGTTGAATTATATACCTTACCCGGGGAGAAACGATTAAACCTGTATCCATTATAATGTATCCTTATCTTCTTCAGGACCTCTTCCAATGGATAGCTTAAGCCTGCCTCCATTATTGCCTTATGCCCAAGCTTCTTTACTTCCTCCTCAGTAAAACCAATGATTTCATTGACCTTCTGGTAATCGGAGATATTCTTTGCACTATTGAATCCGCTTCCCAGGTCATCCAGGAGCATTGGTGTAACGCCGGTTATAAATGCCCTGGCAACCAGCCCTGTCCCCTCCTGTGTATACACTTTTATCTGCTTGAAAAAGGTCTTCAAAAAACCTGTGCCCTGGGCCAATCTCCTATACGTAGGCTCATCGCTGCCGGATAATAGCTCATTCGCAAAATTATCGTATTCATCTATAAGAAAATATACCTTTTTATCATTCTTCTCCACAAGCGCTAATGTATTTACTACTACTGTCGTTACATCCTTGCTGCTTACTATCCATCCCCTTCTCTCTTCATAGCCGTCCTTTAAATATCCCCGATATCTATCTATAAAATTCACACAGATTGTTTTTACATATTCTGTAAAAGATTCACTGAGCCGCTTATAACCCTCATCTACCTTTATCCCTGAGAAGTCAAACTTGAGTATCAGATATTTATTTGCCTCAGGGGTTGGGTGGTTGCCAATGTAAAGATTGCCAAACAATCCGGCAAACCCCTGCTTTTTGTTTAGGTCGTAATATGCAGCCAGGGTATTCAAGAATAAGCTCTTCCCAAAACGCCGGGGGCGAAGGAGCAACAGGTATTTGCCGAGGGATTCAAGAACAGGGATATATTGGGTCCTGTCCACATAATAGAACCCTTCTCCCCTTATCCCCTCAAAACTCGCTATTCCATAGGGCAGTCTTAACACAGCTTAATCCCCCTTTTTCTTTCGATATATGAATATACTTTCTTTTTAGCATTTTAGCTTTAATCTATTCTAATTGCAACAAGATTGCCTAAAAGGTGTGCGTGCCGGCTATCCAAAGTATCCAGCCTTTATGAGCGGGTTATTATTGATTCGCCGCCGCTAATTAATGTAACCGACGGCACAATTTTAGGGTCATT
Source organism: Pseudomonadota bacterium (assembly GCA_030625085.1). GTDB lineage: Bacteria > SZUA-182 > SZUA-182 > DTGQ01 > DTGQ01 > DAOURK01. The sequence continues at coordinate 36,619 of DAOURK010000016.1, read as the reverse complement.
GACCCAGGGCACACATTTTAGAGTAAAAAGTAGCCAAAAAGTAAATAAAAATAATTGTATTTTTTTGATTTTTATATTATTAATATAGTATTAAGGCAAAAGTTAAAGTTTGTTCAATTTATGATATATATAAAGGGGAAATAGTCTATGAAAGCAAAGGTCATTCATACTGAAGTTAGCAAAGACGGAATTATTCATGTGGTAGATCATGATTTACCACCAGGTGAGGTTGATCTTATTATTTTGCTTGGCAATTCTGACCATCCACAATCTGCGCACATGTTAGATGCTAAGCATATACCTCTTGGCGGATACAAGGCTGGTTGGCTAGATCCTGCGCAACTTAGGCGTGAAGCTATCTATGAGGATGAATAATGTCCAAAAGAATATTACTTGATACCAACATTCTGGTTTATTCCAGGGACGAAGCCTCAACTTTTTTTGGCCAGGTGGGTGAAGCTATAAAAGGTATTAAGCCTTTTACTCCCCAACTATGGAAAGAAATAATATAATCCCTTAAAAAAAATATATGGGCACCCCCCTTGTGGAAAATTATAAACCATCTCCAGAAACAATAATCATAAATCGTAACCTCCAACCCTTCCCTTACAATTCCCGCGCAGCGCGATAATTCAATTTTGTGACACGTGTCACAAGTGTAGTATTTAAATTTTTGGCTATATGTATATAATTTCTTTCTTCAAACTGATAATTCAAGACTTGACCCCAAATTTTTTAGAGAGGAGGTGTGAAATTAAAGCTATGATCAAACTAACTCCAAAATTAGGCGAGTTCCTTGTAAAGGCAACCCAGATTCCTGACCTTGAAATGGCTTTAAAACAAATTCTTAGAGAATACTTAGATCTTAAACTTACTGATTTAAATAAGGAAGTAAAAAAATTTGAAAAAAGGTGGAAAATGTCTTTTAATGAATTTTTAGAAAAAAGCAAGAAAGGAGAGATAGGCAAAAATTTATTTTCGTATGAGACAGAAAAAGATTTTTGGAATTGGGAAAGGTTAGAGACCCTTAGAAAATATTACAAAGAATTGAGATCACAATGGATGTAAAAACTTTTCTCGCTGAGCTTCTCTCAGTCATGACTACACTTGATTTTGTAGAAGATACAGATCTCAAAACAGAAAGTATTGTCTTGAGTGGAAGAGTGTATTTAAAAAAAAATAATTTCTTGGCCCTTTATTTATCCTGATTATCCTGTTAATCCTGTCTAAAAATCTTTTCCGGAAATTTTGGGCGCCTGAATCTCAAAATCCCGGAATTCTCCCGGATTACCCTTTGCCCCGGCTTCGGCAGCCTTGACAATATTATACATTTCACGGGCACTTACATAGTGCAGGCAAAAATTCCGGCGGTCATTATACTGCAAGTTCAAATACCGGTATAAGTCCTTAAGCGAAGCTCCCAGCAACAATTTCATATTCGCCTCCTGACAGCCATGAGTGTGAACCTTGATAAAAATCCACTCAGGACGACCGAGCACATGAATATGTTGGCGAACCCAAAGGTCAACCCGCTGCGGCCCGGGGGGACTTGATCCCCTGATATCCGCATGTTCAAAGCGGGGCAAAACACCCCACTTGCGCCAGGCCCAGTTCAAGGCCAACGGTCCCTGAATAAGCATCAGCCCATCTTCCGGCGATGCCGCCTGCGCCCAGCCCACTGCCGGTTTGCGCGCTTTGCCGGTTTGCCATCCTCCGGCCCTTGTTATGCCGCGCGCTGCTCTCTGTTGCCCATGGCCCAATTCTTTCGCTCCGCAGGCCGCCATTGCACTGACAGGAAGGCCGTAATCATGTCCGCAGGCCGCCATTACACTGACAGGAATGCCGTAATCATGCGAACGGGGCCGGCCGGGTATATCACCCGCATAATATATTGAATTGACAGTCCTGGTCTGGGTGGGAGTCACGCCTGAGGGCATGGTCATATCTACATAACAGCCGGTTTCCTGCAAAATGTGCAGTTCATTATCCACTCCGCAGAGCTTGCCCTGAGGATGTGAATTGCAAAGGGTCCAATTACCGTGGATAAAAGCATATCGCGGTCTGTTTTTAAAATCCCGTCCGAGAAATCCATGTTCAAGGTGCAGCAAGTCGCGAAACCGGCTTAGCTTTTGGCGAAATCCTGCCTCAGTGTCATTATCGTGGTGCAAATGGATTTCCACCTCACCAAAGCCGCTGCCGCAAATATCAGCCAGCCCTTCAAGATAATCCCGGTGATATTTCTCAGCCGGGAAAAAAAAGGTATGCTTTGGACGATGCCCATCATAATCCACAAAGGATTTAACCAAAGGAGGAAATTCCTTAACCCAACGGTCAACCTTTTGCATACCGGCTTTAAGCCCCTTCGCAGTAATAGGCGGGCAGGGCTCAAAATGATCCACCAGAGCGAACATCACATGGAGTGGCCTTTTAACTGATTTCGGCCGAGAGAAAACCGAACGTAGATACCCGGCCAGCCATTTATCTATGGCTTTATACAATGCTTTCCTCAAGCATTACCCATACCCGCTTCTGCCCTCAACATTCAAAAGATAATGCCATTAATTGAAGGAAGGCTGTTCCGAACTTGAGTTAACTGACATTGATCAGAAGGCCATGAATCCAAAGCCATTTACTCCGCCCTCATCGTCCTACCGTTTTGAATGGCCTCGACGATAATTTGCGCAGCCCGGTCCCAGGTAAAACCATTCACCCCTTCGGTAATTGCCCCGACATTCCATTCACGAACAAGCGTCTCGGCCAAAGCCCCGGCCAGGCGGACGGCGAAACTTTCCTCTTCTGAATTCATACCCTTTGCTTCTACCCCATGCTCTTTTCTTAACAGGCATCCTTGTTTATTTACGATTATCTGCTTTTCAACCTGAGGCACAACAAAGCCGTTCACACCATCCTTAATTAAAAAAGGCACTTCGCCTACATCAGAGGCAACGACCGGAATCCCACAAGCCAAGGCCTCAATCACAACATTCGGCATTCCTTCCGAACGGCTGGGAAGACAAAGACAATCCGCCGCTCTCATCCGCCCGGCAATCTCCGCCTGGGGCCTTTGCCCCACAAACCGCACCGAGTTCGCAATGCCCAATTCACGCGCCTGCCTCTCCAGGCGCTTTCGCCTCGGCCCGTCCCCAATAATTTCCAATTCAAGGGCATAATGCGCATTTTTAGCCTTGAATTCATCAAGCAAAATCTTCCAGGCAAAAAGTAAACGGTCGATGCCTTTGACATCGACCGCATTCCCTACAAATAAAACCAATTTTGCTCTCATCATAGCCTTATATAGATTTTTAGAAAAATAACTTCATAATCGATATTTAGACAAAAGTAGCGCAGGGCTTCAGCCCTACCAAAATGCAGGGCTGAAGCTCTGCGCTACAATATAAAATTTAATATCTGAAAATCTATAGCCTTGAAATTCTGAATAGGCATAAATCAAAATTGATAGCCATAGTCGCTCAAATCGGGTTCCGCGCACCTGAAATCACCTGCTTCAGGATCTGTTAATATTGCTGAAATAAAGAGATTGGTGTTATCAAAAGCAGCTTCATCACCCATATCACCATCAATTATATTATCATAAAGAACCACATCCTCCGCCCATTTCCAGCCCTTCATGGCCACAGTATCGGGAACAAAAATATTTTTTGTGAAAGCGACGTCTTTCCCTCCCCTACTATCATCAATGAATATTTCAGCTCCCCTGGAAAATTTGAAGCTGTTATGATAGAAGGTATTATTCTCTATTGTAATATTTTCACTGGCCGATGTATTCAGTCTAATACCCGAAAAGGCATTCTTGTAAATCAGATTATTCCGAATAGTTATATTCTTAATTGTTCCTTTAGGCACACTTGAACCGGCGGATATGAGAATCCCATCAGCATAAGGGAAATAACCGTTATGATGGATTATATTGTTTTCAATCAAAACATCGGAAATATGCTCAATCCCTCCATTGGAAGTATAAAACTGAATTCCCCGGCCGGCATTATCGCGTATTTCATTATTTCTTAACACAAGCTTTCGTACGGCGGAGATATAGACCCCATGATCCAATTTTCCTTCGGGGTTATCAAAGCGTCCGAATCTTTCAATCACGCAATTCTCAACAATTATGTCTTCAGGGATCTTTTGGCCTGAATAATACTCAAACGCAACATGTCCGCCTCTTCGTCCCTTATCCCCCTTGCCTGTACAAAAAAGGTTGTTTAGCCTGATATGGCCGGCATTGACAATGGTGATGGTGTTGAAGCTCTGGTTTTGTGATCGTTCATACTCTGAAAGATCAAAGGTAAGATTGTGCAATTCCACAAAATCCGCTGCAATAGTCGCCCTGTCTTGAATAATCACCCCATCTCGACTCTCTCCGATAAAACGTCTTGGAGATTCGGCCAATCCCCCTTTGGTAACATAAAAAAGAACTTTTACCCGTTCAGCGAAATATATTCCATTCCTGATGATAAATGTCGTATCCGGAGGCGAGCCGGCAAACCGGCCTTCTCCCCTTGATGCATCCATCAAATCATTTGAAGTTGAAAGATAAACCGGCTCATCAGCCTGGCCGGGTAAGACGGTTGCTCCTATAATTAATCCAATGCTTATAATTAAAAATAATAAATACCTAAGCGCTCCTCTTTTGCCCTTCTTTTCCATTTTCATTTCCTTTCTTGGTCTGGTAAAATATTTAAGTACATCAAATTTAAAATTTTAAAACTACACCAACCAAGAAATCGGCATCATCAAAACAATCCAGCCAATAATTATTTGCAAATCCCCAAACATATGCAAATAATAAAAACGCAGCATTATCTACATACATCTGCAACTTTAGACTTATTCCCTCCCTGTGGGAACCTGAACATGTTTAAAATTATAAAGGATGCCGCTTTATCTGCGTTCATCTCTCTTTCTAATTTGAGTTCATCTGCAGCACGTTATTAATCTGCGTTTATTTGTGGATAGAAAAGCTTGCAATCCACACCATTATTAAAGGGAATAATTTTGCTCCCTTCAATTCCATCTGTCGTCATATCGTCTTTCAATGCCAACCCTGGACAAAAGATCAAGGGCGACTTATGGAGTGTTGTCATCACAAGATTTTTAAATTTAGATTGCCGGGTACGTAACCGAAAATCCGAACCGAGCACAAGAACAGAGTAATCCAATTGCAATTTCCGGCAAAACGGCGCAAGCGCAACTGCGTCCGGATATATAAAGCCCAAAATAATATGATCCGGATGGAATTCATTAACCATACGATAAAAATGCCCTCTGATTGACCAACGGTAAAACAGATAATGCCAATAAATAAAAATCCCCGGCGTATAAAACAGCCGGGGATGATAGATATATTCTCGATCTAATTTTGCTTCAACCGGTGGGAATGGCCTTGGCCGGATAATTTTCCCCCCGGGAAACCATAAAACCGGAGCGATGACATAAACTTTATGTCCCAGCTTTTGCAGAGCAAAAAGCAATTGCCGGTTATAAAGCGCCCGGTTAGGTTTGGCCTGGTTTGGGAAAAGCCTTGAAATGAAAAGTATATGCATTAAATCCGGTTTTGTGCCCAAGCGCCACTGCCGATTATAAGTCAACCGGTTTTTTTATCTGAGCTTGGAAAAAAGTTCATTATTATTGTCATTTTAATCGCGACATGCCACCCAAAAGCAAGCACCTCGCAAATGCCCAATGCACTTTATCTATCTTTCGCCTTATCTTTTTGAGTAAATATTTTTCATTATCATTAAGGCTTATTTTCATTTTATTACAAATCCACCAAATACAAAGAGCTGGTCTTTTACGATATTCCAGAGCGCAACCTTTCCCCGCAATAAAAAATGGGCATTTCCCCTCATCGATACGATTCAAGGTATTTGCCCTAATTGGATGCAATCTATACCCCCATGCCGGCGAATCTTTTAATCCAGCGACTTTATGTGCTATATGGTCATAAACGGAAAGTCGATTGTATGCCCCATAACAACAATATCCTGAACATGTTGAACATAAGTTGAGTTGATGAAAAATTTTTAAAGCTTCATTGTATGCCACCAGTAAAGAGTCAAGGTTTAAACTTAAGCACTGTAAAGAATCTTTACTGATCAGCCATTTCCCATTCTTGAACCGCGGTTCAAGAATAAAATAGGCGATTGATCTAAGCAACAAATGAGAAAATTTTTCTATCATTTTTATGTATCCTTTCAATGAATTTAATTCACTATAAATTACTTATTTTTTCAGCTTCAGAAAACTTAATCCCCGCCACCTCTATTTAAAAGAATTTTTTTTATTTTTGGCTTAATTTTTAAATTATTACCCACTTGGCGTATAAATCCGGCTGTGACACGGGAAATTCTATATAAAAAAAATAATATGCAATAAAATAATCCTCTTTTAACAATTAAAAAATGATTGGTGTTCAAACAACAATTACCAAAACGTTTTTTCCATGTGGCATTTCCTTCACCAAAATCAATAAACTCAAAACCACCTTCATTAGATAAATCTTGATAAATGAAATTTAGTAGAAGCATGCCTGGAGAATACTGGCTAAAACTTCTATCATAAACAGTATGCTCATGAAATAAAGTCTTACTCCCAACAAAGCCAAAAACAAAAGCACAATCTTGTTTCACTGTGCCCAGGAGGTATGATCGCAACCATCCTTTTTTTACTAGATCCTCAAACTTCCCTTTAGACAACTTGTGGCCTCTAAGGCGATACTGCCAAGAACCTTTTAAAAGGTTATCAATCCGCTCCCAATATTTATTCAGGGCGTACAAGTCAGTTATTTTGAACAAACATAAAGGTCCGCCAAGGATTTTACTAAGTTTATTAAATTTATTACGCCGGTTTTTGAATTTAAATCCGGATTTTTTTGAAATATGCCACAACCGATGGCACTGAGCCCCACTTAAGTCCCAGCATAAAAAGTCGCAAGCTTCATATTTAAAAAACTGGCCAAGTATGCTATCAGCTTTAACATCTGAGCAAAGCACTCCCTGAGTGTTAGGGAAAAACTCATAGATTGAATATAACAATGTGGCAACACATTCCAGATTAGCTTCAGCGCCTAAAATCGCACCACCACATATTTTGACAACCTTCCAATTTTGTTTCCAGGCAGTCCAACCCGGAATAAATTCATACGGCAGTTGCCAAGCCTGCAAGACTACCGGGGCAATGGCTTTAATTTCAGATTCTTCTGAAAGACAAAATATTTTCACTGAAGGCGATAAAAATTCAATCCATTCCCTGCTTCGCAGAAAACCTAAGCCGTCAGCTTGTAAATAAGCAGCTTCCTGCCAAAATTCATTAACATGCCCCGGAAGCTCATTAAGTGAATAAATATCTATTTTCATATGCCATTTAAACTCAACATTAATAAAGATTTTAAACTATGATGACAAATATCAAATACACGGCAAAAATTTGCTGCAAAGTCAGTGGCGCAATTTAGCCGGTATAGTTTTTTTTGAGTGAAATAATTTATATTTTTAAATATAACCCCAGCCGCTTCTCTAAAAGAGAGAAAATGATAACCACAAACCTCTCTGGCGAAATCAACAAAAAGCCGGCAATTTTTTATTGCTTTTGCATCTGGCCAAAAAATTTTTCGGGAAGGAATTTTAAATAAGGGCCTGTTATTTTTACCTAAAAAAGAAAAACTATGTAAGGTTTGAACCACTATATTCTGTTTAGACGAAAGCACCGCCTTTACTTCCGGCCAGACACAACCATTAACATCCAGCTTTTTAATTTTATTTGGAAATCGTCTGTAATAACAGGTTGGAGGTATCTTCAGGATATTTTCTACAAGATAACATCCCGAAAGCAAAAAGAGATGCTTAGGGAAATCACTCTGATTCCCCCATGCGCATATTGATGAATCGATCTTGAAACCCGCAGTTTTCAGGGCTCTTAGTGTGTCAATATTACCGGCCCAATCTCCTGCACGATGGGCCACAGGGCGTGTTCCTGTCCATGCCTTTATTCGATTTGCCCCAAACTCCAATATCTCAACCTGCTCTTCAAAAGTATATTGCCTCATCTGGGGCCGATTTTGATCAAAGGCCGCTGCCGGATGTGTGTGCAGTTGAATGTCCTGACCATATTTGAGTATTAGGTCACAGGCTTTATGCTGCGCTTTAATATCATATTGATTATTACCAAACACATCAACAAAAAAAGTGCCTTTAATATCAACACGTTTGAACAAATCTAAGATAAATCGTATGCCATACTCATCAGCGCCGACTTTACCCCACAACCCTTGGGCGGCCGGCAAATTTGATAATTCGGTGTCAACGGTTAAAAAAAGAAAGTGAGTCATTAGATTGGCCCCCGTATGCACACGCCGATCAAAACTTTGATTGAATTTTCTCATAAGCTTCTTCATATTTTCCGGCCATATCCCGCCATTGACGCTTTTCATGCACATACTTATAAGCCTTTTCCCCAAAATAAAGCGCCTTATCCGGTTGCGCAACAAGCCTGCTTAACACCTCCATCAAAGAATTTTTTGAGCCGGCCTCAAAAAAAAGACCGCTTTCATTATTCTCCACCAAATCCCGCACCCCCCCAACATCACTAAGCACAACCACCTTCGCCATCGCCATTGGCTCAAGGGGTTTCAAAGGTGAAATCATCTCAGTCAATGTTGATCGGTAACGGGGGTAAACCAGCACATCCATGATGGAATAGTAATCAATAATCTTTTCATGCAACACCTTGCCAACCAATAAACACTTACCTCCCACCCCCAATTCCCGACACAAAACCTCGATATTTTTTCTATCTTCACCATCGCCAACCAGCACCAACCGCACACCAGGATGTCTTTTAACAAGCAAAGCAAATGTTTCAAGGAGCAAAGGCAAACCCTCAAATTTAAAAAAGGTCCCAATATATCCAATTATAAACGAACCGCCTTGTAAACATCGTGCACGTAAATTTGGGTCGGGTTCACGAGGAACAAAGGCCTTTGTGTCTGCACCGTTACCAACGACAACCACCTTTTCCGGGGCCAGGCCCATTTTAATTGTGTGTTGCCGTAAATTCTCAGTGATAGTTATTACACTGTCGGCACGGCGCGTGACCCATCTGTCAATGTATTTTGACAATTGATATAAAGGCCAACGGCCGCTAAGCTTGCCTCGGCATCGGGCACTTTCCTCCCACAAATTTCTTTTTTCATAGACAAAGGGAAGAGTGAAATTGTGGGCGATCTTCAAAGCAGGCAAAGCAATAGTGAAAGGAGTGTGCGCGTGAATGATATCAAACCCGCCGGTTTTGATTAATTTTCGCAGCCTGCGCTTAATCGCCCTGCCGAAAACAATGTGTTTTCCCTTCAGGCTTGCAATCCCTTTTTCCCAACGGTTAAAATGGGTTCGCAAATATTTCACTCCGCCGATTTTTTGATCCACAGCGTCCGGCCCTTGTTTTGGGCCGGTTAATACAAAAACCTCATGCCCCCTTGCCACCTGATCCTCAAGTAGATATTTCGCTCGAATCGTGTAGCCGGCTATATGCGGCAAAGATTGATCCATGACGTGCAACACACGCACTGGTTTTTTACTCCCGTGATCAATTTGAAAAATTTTTTCGATAATATGTCGAATAATAATACCGCCGAAATGACAGCAAATAGAAACAGGGTCTGATTTTACTGAGATTAACTTTGCTTTGGAAATGAATAGAAATGAATTGTCTGTGCTTTTTGTCTGTGCTTTTTGATCGAATGCCTGATATTTGATAAAATCTTTGATGGCAGCAAGGCACATAACTTACCGTGCCATGTATTTAGCCAATCGATCCGATGTGCCAATGGCCATTTAATTTGTAGGGCGACTAAGCACACTTTTCATACTTTATTGGATAGATACAAGTTGTATTTCCCCAAACTTCTTCTTGAGTTTCCACTTATAACCCGTCTTCAAAAACATATCCTTTAATATTTCTCTGTGCCCGATTGCATAGATTTGCCCAACCTCATCTGTTTTTTTAAGTAGCTTATTCGCATCATCGATGGATTCACAACAAGGAGACTTATAACAGTATACATTTTGATACGGGAAATGTGCTGCAAAAGCAAAAGATCGCCAATTATTTCTTAAAGCCATAATTATGTCAGCATCCTGCACATAAGTTCGAGCATAGAGGACTGTTTGTTTTTGCTGATCAATTTGCGTAATTCTACGGAATTCCCGCAAAACGAACGGGAAATAAAGCAGCATCATACAGCAAATTAATGCACCGGCTGCAACAAGCGCACGTCTTCCCTTTAACCATGAAAATGTCGATTCGCCGAGCATTAATTTACTTATGCCATAAGCGCTGAAATAAAGCGCACAGAAATAAAAGAGCAAAATAAATCGAGGAACAATTCCAAAAATAAAATATATATTTAGAAATAACATAAGCAGGCCCCAGGCCAGTAGCTGAGTCCGATCCTTTAGACTTCGCCAGGCTATCAACAAACCCAATGCGCCTGTCATTAAGAACGGAATATTTTGCTTACGCAGAACAATCTTAGTAGTAAAAATTGATACATTTCGAAAAATTATAGTAAAGAACAATAATGGATGGATTAGAATCAAACGAATGATGCTGATATTTCCCACTTTTTTAAAAATATCGGGATGGTAATATCCTATTACACCACATGGAGATGGAGAGAGAGCCATCATTTGCATATCACCAATCAGCAAACCGGATAAAAGCCAATACATAATCAGCGGCCCGGCAAAAGTAAATAGTAGTATAGTCATATTTTTGAAATTTTTTCCCCAATGTTTTTGGCCGAGCATGCACCGCATGATTAAAAATAAACAAATTGGGATAATAGTGACAAGCGCCTCAAGCCGGACCAACACCGCAGTTGCTAAACTTAAACCAGTAAGAACCCATGCGGTCGGGCCTGAGTTTCGCACAGCTTCACCTAAAAAATAGACGGTGGTTAATAGAAAGAGCAAAAACAGCCAGTTAATTCCAGCCATATAAGTGTGTAATAAAATAGACCACAATAAAAAAAACATGGCGCCTATGGCAGTTGCCCAAGGGCGCTTAATTTCTTTGACAAGCATGATTAACAATACCGCGACACAACAAATTCGGACCAAACACAAAAGGATTTTATTGGAGATATCCACCGCCATCAAATCTTTGCGGCATAAAAGATAAATACCGGCTTGCAACCACACCCGCAATGGATATTGCCCTATCGAAGGAATCTGTCCCTTCTCCGCTAATTGTACAGCTAAATTGGAATAGCGGTAAGCTTCATCACCAGTGGTCAGGGGCAATTTTGAGGCAATATATATATCAACGCAAAGAAACGAAATGACAACAGCCAAAATAATAACCCAACTTATCTTCTTTTTACCGATAAAGACCTTTTTTGCCAATAAAAATTTGTCTCTAATCATATGGGTTCCTTATGCGTGCATGAAGCAATTGATAGTTTTGGCTTATTATTAGATTTCTTCTTTTAATTCTGCCTTAACTATGTCTATTTCATCCTTGGTCGTATTTATCCTATAATTTGCAGTATCCAAACTTTTTATTTGCCTCATCTATTTTGCCGACACTGTTCATCCAGATATAAACTTATGTCATCCTATCGTTTATTGATAAGTTCCATTGCTGCTTTTATTTGGATATTTTCTTCTTTAATTTTCTCTATTTCAGGTAAAGCTTCAAACCATATCTCTTCCTTCTTTAGCTTAAACTGCATTGGCTCAGTTATTTCTTTCTGGGGTAAGGGAGCAAACCGCCCTTTTTCAGGACGTTTGATTAATCCAAGTAAAAAACCTGTACCCCATGCGATATGGAGGGTAGGAAAAACAAGAAAAAATAATGGGAGCAATTGCCCGGCGTGGTTTTTGGCAGCGCTGTGCAAGGATGCGCCGAGAACAGCAAACAAGTAAAGGACCGGAAACACCAATCCAAACCGCCACATCCAACCGGCTGCACGCATACACCCTTGCATAATAAGCAAAATAGAGCATATCTGTCCGGCAACCAAAGCCGGCGCAGCAAAATGCCGAAGCTTCAGTTTGCCGCCAAGTTTAAACATTAACCGGGTCTTCCAAAACCCGTATTGAAAGTATTGTTTGGCCAATTTGGCAGGGGAGGATCGACAATAATACCTGGCGCGGATACGTGGGCAGAGCCAAATTCTGCCGCCAAGCATACGCGTGCGATAATTAAATTCCGAGTCCTGAGTGCGGACAAAGTATTCATCAAACATACCGAATTTTTCGAAGGCCTCACGGCGCCAAGCGCCGGGAAACACAGTATCCACTTCCTGCTCCTCTTTGGCCTGATAATGGATTCTGGCGCTTCCCAGGCCGAAGGGGTGATTCACCCCTAAAGCAACTGCTTTACCAAAACGATCCTCAGCGACAAAATCGGTATGGCTGCCCACATTGTCAGCGCCTGTTTGTTCCAAGCCCAAGACCACCTCACGCAAATAATTCGGTTCTGCAATGGTGTGGCCGTCCATACGAGCAATAATATCGCCCTTAGCGGCGCGAATACCAATGTTTAAGGCCGGTGAGACAATCAGCCCCGGATTATCGAGCAACCTTACCTCCACGTCGCTTTCTTGAGCCAACTTTTTGACCAGGCTTCGCGTCCGGTCTGTGCTCATACCGTCCACAACAATTACCTCGTACCGGTCGTGCGGATAATCCTGAACCAAGATTGCGCCCAAGCTTCGTTCAATAAAAATTTCCTCATTGCGGACAGGCATCACAACCGACACAATGGGAAAATTGCCCTTTGCTTTAGGCCGGACATGGAAAGGCGCCGAAAAATCACCTTGCCTTTCCATCCCAAAGAAAGATGTTTTTGTCCCTGTATTATTAGAGGAAGGTTTTTCCATAGTAGATATTTATGAATGATGAAATTTTAAGGCCGGTTTTTACAGAGAAGTTCTATTACATCCCGAGGCGCCGATTTTTGGGTGGGTTAGAATTATCTTGGAAAATTCCCTGGCTGTACAAGCCGCACCGGAATCTAAAAAATGACAATAATCCGCAAAATGATTCCGATCCGGCGGGACTGCCCGCACTATATCGGCCAGGAGAAGTTTTGTTTTATTGGCTACCGCTCGAATAACAAAATTATATTGACGACAAAACTCAGGAATAGTCTTTTTGGCAATCGCCGGGATAAATCGCTGAAAAGCAATAAGATTATTTTTATCAAGAAAATATTGATGGGTAGACAGCGCCAGGGAGATGCCGTTCTTCCGGCACAAAGCCTCTAACTGCAGTAAGTCGACCTTAAGCTGGTCAAGATTTTCTTTGGGGACCGACTCGATAGGTTTTGCCAAACCATACACTTTGGCAATGGCTCGAAATTCTCTTTTGCTGAGTTCACTTTGCAAAAAGGTTAATATTATAGAAGGAATTAACGGCTTTACAACTTGTTTGATTTTCCTGAAAATCCTGGGAAAATAGGGCCGCCTGATAGGTGTTAATTCCAAGGGAGAAAAAGGTTGAGTTGCTTTTATTACGCTTGTATTCCGCATTTTGGGGGTGATTACATCTTTGGCCCGGTAAAAATAATGCCGGTTACTCTGATATAATAAAATAATATCGGGCCTGTAAGGTAGAAAGCGAGATTCGAAACCTTTTATCATCAGCGGCAAACTAAAACCCGGCAAGGCCGCATTGATGACTTCAAATTCCCCCGGCCGCAGTTGGTTTAATAACTTCTGTAATTGCGCCGGCCACTCTTTCCCTGGGCTCTCATACAACCCAAATGTTTCTGAGGCCCCCAAACACAAAATCCGCCTCATCCCGTTTTTATTAAAGTCAGTATCTCGATATCCCCGAAAACCACGATTGTTAAGCCGCCATTTTTCAAAACGGGCATAAGGAATACCGTGCGGCCCATCCGCTGCGCGGATGAATAAACTGTCGTGATTGTATTGCCCGCCAAAAGATGCGCCAAACCTTACCCAGTCATCAATTTGAGCGCAACTTTCCCATATGATCAGGAAGATAACAAGGCAACCCATACCATACCCCAAGTATATTAAAAGCTTATTCCTGAACATTATTGAAAAGGATTATCAAAACTGAAAATAGATAAATGCTCGTGAAGAAGCAGCATGGAAGAAGAACAAATATGAAAGCACAGCATAGCAACTTGATCTGGCCCAAAGAGGGAGGCGGCCAAATACAAATGCCGTCCCGGCAAGCGCTTGCCATATCTGGATCAAAAGAAGAATCACTGCATAAAGAATAAACCCTTTCAGGATAGTCGCGGGATATGGGGTAAGGTAAAAATTACGGCCAAGGCTAAGTAAAAAAAGCCATACATGGCCCAAGGATTCCGCACGAAATAATAGCCATCCTAAGCAGACAAGCTGAAAGAAGCAAAAAAATTTCAACCATTTAAAAAACCGGGCATGCAAGCCTTGCCCATCGGATATTTCCTTGAAAGGAATCAACTGCCTATATAATTTGTGGATTATCAACAGCAGGCCATGATAAGCGCCCCATGCAACAAACGTCCAAGCGGCCCCATGCCATAATCCGCCTAACAGCATCACCAGCATCAGGTTAATATATGTTCGCAGATTGCCTTTTCTGTTCCCGCCTAAAGGCAGGTAAAGATAATCTTTAAGCCACGAGGATAAGCTAATGTGCCAGCGCTGCCAAAAATCGTGGGGGTTGCCGGCAAAATAAGGCAAATTGAAATTCAGACATAGTTCAAAACCCAGAGTTTTGCCCACGCCCCTAGCTATATCAGAATAACCGGAAAAATCACAGTAAATCTGCACCGCAAAAGCGTATAAACTTAAAAGCAACTCAAGCGGCCCATAGCCGCCTGGGGCGGCAAAAATTCGATCTACAATTTTGGCCACATTGTCGGCGATGAATGCCTTCTTGAACAATCCCCAAAAAATTAAAAAAAAACCTTCTTTGGCCTTTCCGGAGGAAAACTCACGCTTAGTTAATATTTGCGGCACAAGGTTAACTGCGCGCTCGATTGGGCCGGCAACCAGTTGAGGGAAAAAGGCCACATAAAGCGCGAAATCAAAAAAGTTATCAACATGCTTTAACTTTCCCCGATAGATATCGATTGTATAACTCATTGTTTGAAAGGTATAAAAAGAAATACCAACGGGCAAAATGATGCCGAGATTACGCTTAGAAAAAGTCAGGCCCACTGATGATAACAGCGCCATGAGGCTCTCGGAAAAAAAATTAAAATACTTAAAGAAACCCAATATTCCCAGGTTGGCTATTATACTAAAAATCAAATATTTTTTTTTGGCCAACTGATCCTTTTGGTCATCTATACACCTTCCGCAATAATAATCAATAACAGTCGACAGCAAAATCAATAATAAAAATCGTGCATCCCAGCAACTGTAGAAGTAATAGCTGGCTATCAACAAAAATTGATTTTGCCGTTTATGAGGCAATAACCAATACAGGCAAAATACAATCAGGAAGAATGATGCGAAATGGAGGCTGTTAAACAGCATAATTTTTTATTTCAAACAACCCAAATATTGAGATTTATTTTATGATACTGCAGTGAATGTTAAATTCAATTTGAATATATATGTATTATTTGGCTTAGAAACACAACCAATAAAACCGGGAGCTCAAATGCAACATAAAGATCATACCGGCGGTTGCTAAAGCACATATTAAAGCGCCTTTTCCCCAAAGCCAATTTTTTTGGAAATAATTCGGGAGAGCGGCCGGGTAAGTGCGCAACATATTCAATCCAAAGGCCGCAGCCAAACTAAACAAGAAAAAAACATCCACGAGATAACTTCGGTTCCTAAAATACGAACCTATAGCAGTAACTAAAATCAAGGCAAACAGCAATCTTGCATGATAAATATCAGCTTCATCACCGGGGAACTCCGGAAGGGCACGGCAAAAAAAGTGGAGCTGTAATATTGAACATAAATATATACCGACCAGAACAAAAAGCCCGGGGAAGCCATTCTCCACCAATATTTGCAAGTAACTATTATGAAGCGGCATTTTCATGCCCACGGCATCATAGGCCCGGCCCATACCGACGCCGAATACAGGCTTTTTCCAGAAAATCTGCAGCCCTCTGGTTACGCAACTGATACGGCGAGCAACGCTATCATCCTGCCCAAGGCTATTTTCACGCCAGCGACGATGATGGGAGATAACAAAAAATATGATGAAAATCGATAATAAGAGCGCCAACCACCCATGTCTTTTGGAAAAAAACAGGGTGAAGACGCCAACGCCAAGCGCCAACACAGCTTGCCGGCTTTGTGTCCAAAATAATACTAAACAGAAAAAAAGAGATAACAAAAAAAGGCCTAAGCAACGAAAAAGATGCGGCCAAAAGCGTTGAATTAAGGAAAAACTAACCACCACGCCCAGCGCGGTAATTGTGCCTATATCATTGGGATTAGCAAAAATCCCGAAGGCCTGAACCTGGATAATTGGATTAAATGAACCTCCCCTGACGACTAGGCCCAAGCCTCCAAATCCATGGCCCGTTAATTTTTGTAGAGTACAGTGAAATCCAAGTACAACGAGACATCCGAGTAAGAATATCAAAATTTGATCTAAACGCTTTCGCGAATTTATGGTAACCATAACTAAGGTAAAAAAGAGCGCCAGCTTGCCTATCACCTTAAAAGATCTTATAATTTCAGCTAAAAAAAACTGACTGACATAACTAAATATAATCACAAACAAAAACAAAAGAACCAAAATAAATTGCGGATTTTCTAATATTGACGGAAAAGTTTTTTCCTCATTCATAAAATAATTGACTATGACAAAAATAGCGCCCACAGCAACAATATCCAAAAGATGGAACCCATGTAAAAATGGGACCCAGTCTTGTGGCCGGATAAAAAGAAGGCCCATATACAAACATGTGATAAAAAAATCCATAAATATAAATGCCTACTTGTTTCTCATTGCCGCTTATTTGCTTGAAACTTAGAGTGCGCTTTGTAATAAAATTCAGTGTAATTACGCACCATACTACCGAGGCTGAAGTGATCCAACACCATCCGCCTGCCCGCATCTTTCATAGCTGCCCGCTCCTTCGAAAAATTTGCTATGCGCACTATGGCATTAGCCCAGGCATCAACATCATTGGGCGCTATCAGCAACCCTGTCTTTTCATTTTGAACAATTTGATCATTGCCCGGGATATCGGATGCCAAAACTGGCAAACCGCAGCTTGCGGCCTCCAGTATAACATTCGCCATGCCTTCTCCCCATGCGGAGGGCAGCATTAAGCAATCCATTTGGGGAAGAATATTCGGCAGATCATTTCGATAACCAAGGAAGAATACATGTTTTCTTATGCCCAGCTTATTCACCAATTCCTGAAGATTTTTACGATCAGTGCCATCCCCAATCAAAACAAGACCGAGCTTAGGAAGTTGACCCTTGGCAGACAATGAACCGAAATTGGTTATTCTCTGAATTCCTTGATAAAGCGCGCGAATGGCAAGCTGCTGATTTTTGCGCGGCTCAAGGCGACCAACAACGGTAAATAGTTTCCAACTTTTGGACACACCCAGTTCATGATGTACGCTATGAGTTTTTGCAACAGGTGAAAAAAGATCCGGATCTACACCATTTAGAATAACTGTAACCTTGGCCGAGGGGAACCTATAGTTTTGTTGTAATTCTTTAATAAGATTTTTAGAAACACATAACAGCGCTCTCGCACGGCGAATTAATATTGATTCTAACCGACCCGAAAATTTAGAATTGCCATGCTCAGTATGAATCCATACCATATGGGGACATAACATCGATGCTATCCCACCCCAAATCAATGAAGTACGGTTATGTGTGTGAAAGATATTAATATGATTGCGCTGAAGAAAATATACAATGCGAAATATGCCCGGCCAGTGAAACCCCGATTCATATCCTAAGAAAAACACGGGAATATCTTCTTTAAGCCTGTCAGCCATGCTTCCCTTGCGCCGAATACAAAGAATATATGGCAAAATACCATGTTGATCAAGTCTATTCGAAATATTAATAATGCCATTCTCCATTCCACCAACATCGAGTGATATTATGAGATGGCATAAACGAATATTTTTTTGACCCTTACTTTTCACTTTGTAACCGTTCAGATCCCCTAAGCTGATTTATAAAAGTGGGTTATATTTTAAACCACAAAGACACAAAGGAAGGAATTAATTTTTTTAAATTCTATATTTTTTCATCCCTTTGTGTCCTTTGTGCCTTTGTGGTTAAATAGGGGGCATTGTCTAAATAAATTAACTTTAGTGTTAATTATATTTAACAAAATAATTAAAAAAGATGGCGACCATGTTAAAAATATCAAAAATAATTTTTTAACCACGAATTTTTGATGCAAACTGCGCCAAAGATATAAACGCGCCTCTTTTGGCCGCGCCTCTTTAAGCAGCCTCCTGCCAACGGAATAATCTAAACGGGCAAGACGATTTAAAAATTGTACCTGCTGCCCAGCCCCCCAGTACAAATCACGAGACAGCCAACGACGTAAAATATCGACTTGTGCAAGATCGATTCGCAAATTTTCTCTTGTTATATTATGATCATGTATCCTACGATAGCATAATACCTTATCAATATAGGCGCTTTTGGCCTTACTGACTGCCCGAAGCCATAAGTCAAGATCTTGACCTACTCGAAGGCTTTCATCGAATCCTCCAACTGAAAAAAGTAACTGGCGCCTTGCACATATGGTTTGAGTATGTGCATGATTGTCTATGAGAAAATAAGGCAGCAGCGAATTTTCAAAAATTACAAAGGCACCATATCGTCGAGAACATATTCGAGCCATATTACTGCGCTTAAAATCAATGAAGGGTTTTCCCCTTAAGTCTTCAGGGAATTGGTTCACCACATTGGCAAAACAAAAATCCACATCCGGAAAAGAGCTAAAAATTCCACATTGCTGTTCAAGCTTATCTTCGTGCCATAAATCGTCGGCATCCAGAAAGGCTAAAATATTGCCGGAACTATGCTTGATGGCCAGGTTGCGGGCTGCGGCTGATCCTTTATTTTTCTGTTGAAAAAGCTTAATCTGGCCATCAAGTTTTTTTACCCTCTTTACAGTATCATCCTGTGAGCCATCATCCACAATAATAATCTCTTCCGGAGGGCGGGTTTGATTAAGTGCGCTCCGGACTGTGCTTACAATAGTTGCTTCAGCATTATAGGCGGGAATGATAACACTGACCCGCAATCTATCACTTCTATCAGTCTTTGCCATTTATGCGCCGCTTCCCATAATCAGCCAACAGCAAACCTCTTCCGCCAAAGGCTCAACAGCACTAACTGCCACAATTGAGGCCCAAGCTCTCGTTTGCCTGCTTGGTGTAAATTCCAATATTGCCGGATTACGTCCTTTGGAAACAAATCAGTCAAACCATCAATTGAATCAAACAAATAATGCTCCCCAATATTTTTCAAATTCTTGCGAAGCCAGGCGCCTATAGGCACCGGCCAACCACGTTTACGACGATATAATAATTCATGCGGCAAATACCCTTCCATTGCTTTCTTTAATAAAGCCTTGCCGTTTAGGCCGTCAACTTTTGCGGAAACAGGCAAGGCGGCAGCATAGCGCACAAACTCATCGCCAAGAAAGGGGACCCGCAGCTCAATCGAAGCGGCCATACTCATTTTATCTGCCTTCATGAGCAAAGTAGCCGGTAAGTTGACATTTGCATCAAGATAAAGAAGACGGTCCATTAGCAAGGGTGCGTCGCATTCCCACCGATCCCGCATCTCGGGATCTTCCATCCAATCAAGCCACGGCTTGCGCTTCCGGGGAAAATTCAATTTTCCCATGAGCCGGGCCAGCGCCTCCTCTGCCCAACCGAGCCTTTCTACCCTCAACATCCAAATAGGCCCTGGCAAGGCCATTGCCTGGGGCAATTCCCTCAACGATTTAATCAATCTATGCCATTTGCTACCTTTTCCTTTAGACCGTGCCAGATAGGTCAAACGCCCTGTTAGCCCCATACGCTTGGCAGCGCCGTTGAGCCGTCCTGCATACCCGCCAAAGACTTCATCAGCGCCCTCACCTGACAAAAGCGCCTTGACATATTCCCGTGCATAATTACAGATGCAATACATAGCCGGCATGGCCGGATCACAGATTGGTTCATCCATGTTCCGGATCACTTTCTTAACAATTTCCCAATATTTATCAGCATCCAAAATCACCTCATGATGTGCTGTGCCATACAGCTTCGCCACCTGTCGCGAATACTCAAACTCGCTGTAGCCCGGGGTATCAAAGGCCACCGAGAACGTATGTAGCTTCCCCTTATACAGCTTCGCCGCCATAGCCGTTATGGCGCTTGAATCTACACCACCTGAGAGTAAAATGCCTACAGGCACATCACTTTGAAGATGCAATTTTACTGAATTCCGGAGTGCACTGCGCATGTCGTCTGTGGTTATTTTTGTAGTTTTGGATTGCCCTATAGGCAGCCGCCAATATCGAACCAGGCGATGTTCCAGTCGCTTTAAATCGTAAAACAACATATAGGCCGGCGGCAGTTTTCTTATACCTTCAAACAAAGTGTATGGCTCTGGCACACTCACATTCCACAGGTATTGTTGTAGAGCTTGGAGATTGATCCTTCGTTCAATACCCGAAAAAGTTAAAATACTTTTGATTTCCGACCCAAAAATTATTCCCTGTGAATTTATGTAATAATATAGCGGTTTTATCCCAAACCGGTCGCGGATAAGAACCAGCCTTTGTTTGGCACTGTCATACAGGGCAAGGCCGAACATGCCTTCAACATGCCGGATGAAGGCATCACCATACTCTGCATAGGCATGAACAATAACTTCGCAATCCGATTGGCTCCGGAAGTTATGCCCCTTTCTCTGTAATTTTTTGCGTAAAGTGCCAAAATTATAAATCTCGCCATTACAAACGCAAGCAATTGTTTTGCTTTCATTGAAGAACGGTTGCTTTCCCCCTTGCAGATCGATGATGCTGAGCCGGCGCATCCCCAACCCGAGACGGCCATCATCCGAAATATAATATCCTTCATCGTCCGGCCCACGATGCGCTATTACATCACACATCCTATGTAAACTCCCCTGAAGTTCTTGGGGAGATTTATTATCGCAGACTAATCCGGCTATACCGCACATATTTGTTTATTAGCTAAAGGGTAGGGTTTTCAGAGTAATCCGATTTCAGTAAGCAATTTTTTTGGAATGATACGGGAATCGCGTCTCGCAAGTTCCCTGCGACATGCTTCTTTTTGTGCCGGCGGATTAGGAGTCCCCATAATTTCCCTTATTGCGGCTGCAAGCAAATCAGTATCCGGCTTATCGACAACAGTAGCGAAACCTTTTTCCTGCACGTATTTCACAAAAAGGGCTGTTGGGGGCCCATGCACGAGCATCGGCCGGCCCGCCCGCAGGTATTCGGTCGTCTTAAGGGGGAATAATGTTTGAATCTGAACTTTATCGGAAAATTTAAAAGACACAGGATTGAAAAGGATATCTGCCTCCTTTTGCAATAATTGAACTTCCTCCTCTGTCTTAAGGAATACAATTTCGACTCGATTACTTTTAGATATTCCACATTTTGCCAACCGGTAGGCCGGATCCGGTGTAGAAATAATCAATCGGGGATTAAGTGCGGTTATTTTGTTAAAAGTGGCGATCAGATTGTGAATCGGATCAACAGAGGATTCGTAAATTTGGCCGGTAAAGACAATAAGTGTCTCATCTTCTTTCTTCCACCTCTGATAATAAGTAATTTTCCTATTGCCGACAACATGTTTATTTAACTCAATGCACTGGGGCAACCAGATCACACTGGCTCCCCGGTATTTTTTTGTAAAAAAATCCCGCAAAGCTATACTTATACAAAAAATTTTTTTTGCATCCCGACAAATCCGCTTTTCAAAACGCCTTGCAACCCATCGCTGCAAGCATAGGCGGCAATTTTCCTCAAATACATCATGAAAATATATATATAAATCCACCCCTCGCAATTTTGAGACCAGCCAACCAGCTAACAAAAAAGAAACACCGGGAAAATTTGCGAAAACAGCGTAAGTTTCTTTTCGCTTTGTCAAACGCAACGATCTAAGCACAACCCATGGCACCAAAGATAAAAAAGTCGAATCAAACTTTCGAATGAACTTGCACGGCCATCGAAGCCTAAACTGAGGATAACTACTATTGCATTTTTCCCGGACGCCGGGCTCTCCTAGTGAGATCACAGCAAAATTTTTGTTGGGAAATCCGGAGAATAAATTCCGTAAGCCAGAAGGTGTGCCGCCAATTGACGGTGGAAAGCGCTGAGCAAAGACAAGCAATTTCTTAGGCATTGTGATTACCTTGTCACCTTTTTACTTGTTCGGCAATCCGCCGAGTTTGTTTTCTTTATTCCTTCCCTTAAGCTTTGTGCCTGAGGCCATCCTAACACTTCTTTAAGCCTGGGGCTATCGGATGTATCCTGTTTATAAGTAGCATAGTCACAAGCTGAGGAAGACTAAAGAATCATACAAATTAATGTAATTATTTAACATTGAGTCAATTGAAAAGCAGGTTTCAACCCTTTTACGAAGATTGGCGCCCATAGCCTTCCGCAGAATATCATCGCGAAGTAAACACACTATAGCCTTTGCGAGATCATTTGTATTTTTAGGCTCCACTAATAGACCACAGACTTTGTCAATTACTACTTCCGGGCTCCCCCCTACGCGGGTGGCAACAACTGGTATCCGTGCCGCTCCGGCCTCAATATTAACTAAACTAAATCCCTCAGTATGCGATGGCAAAACCAGAAGGTCTGCGGCTTGCAGGATGCGGGGAATATCACTCCGTCTTCCGGCCCAAAAAATATGACCATTAAGATTTAGATCATGAGTACGATTCTCCAACTCAATTCGCATCGACCCCTCGCCCACCAGAAGTAAGGCGGTTTCAGGCACTGAGCGAAGCACTTTCTTTATAGCTTCAAATAATTCAGCAAGGCCCTTGGTTGGGATCAGGGTGCCGACAAAAACAATAATTTTCCAATTTGCAGGTATATCGAATTCCTCATAAACCCCAAGGACACCCTGCGCATAATTAAATCGATCGAGATCTACACCATTATGAATCACTCGTATCTTTTTTGGGGCTATTCCTTTTTTCAATAAGGAACTTTTCCCACCTTCATAAACAGTTACAATTTTACCGCACAGCAGGGATAAAATGCGTAATTTTGAGAATCTATTAGAGATCCATTTACGTATAGGGTTTGGGGGGATTTTTACTTCATTGTGTTGATGAAAAACAAGACACGGAACCTTCTTCTTAAGAAAAAATTGGTAAGAAATTAAAAAGGCAAACACGGGCGAACAATGATGTAATGCCACAAGATCAAATTGATCAACTTCAAGCGCGGCCTTCAACTGTTTGGCAGCTTGCAAATTAAATCGCTTAGATTTAGCATCGATAGATATTTCCCGCCAGGAGGTTAATTCTACAAATTTTATCCGCTCATGAATAAAATGCTTAAAAATCGAAGGCACCGGCAAAATAGGGACAGCAATGTAAACCTCATGCCCATTATCTGCATATGTGCGAGCTAACCGGGCAAAAAATATGTCTAAGGACGACCACCTCTTAAAATAATAATCGAGTATAAATAAAAAACGCCGCATCTGGTTTTCCTGCCCAAGCCCCTATGGCAAAAATCTGCCGACTTATTACCTTAACAAAAATATCTATTGATGACCATTTTTATAAATTAGACATTTCAAATACAGCGCACTACATAACAAAGCATGTGCCCCACCAAACTAACCGGTAATAAACGACTAATTATTTTACCTAATGGCGAAAATACAACAACTCCTTCTAAATCATCAAAATAGCCTGCCAATCGACCAAAATTTTGGAGAATGCCCTCATCACCCAGCGCCACTAATTCCTCTATTATCTCAAATCTATTCAATCGTAAAAAATTTCGCATTTGGCCTTTTGTAAAATTGTATTGGAAAAATGCCCATCCTTCTTTATCGCAACCAAAATCCGGAAACCATTCTAATACTGTATTACTTCTGGCCTCCCTAAGGGCACGGCCATCCCAACCGGATTTCTGAAACACGCGACTTAATGTACTAGATGCCTTAGCGCATTGCAGCGGCAGTGTAATACAGCGACTGAGTCTACGAGCTAAACTAAAAAACGGAACAGTTATTATTGCAATTCCCTCAGGGCGTAAGACACGAGCAAATTCCCGCAGGATAGCTTCAGGCCCTTCGACAGAATGTTCAATGGAGCCTAGTGCAATTATAGATCCGAATTGTTTATCGAGGAAAGGCATCTTACACATATTTGCGGGCACAACCCCCGCACACGGAATAGCCGCCTTAGCTTTTGCGCACAGCACTTCACTCCAATCCAGACCTACTACTTTCCAACCATTATCCATCGCCCAGGCAACCCAACGTCCCGATCCGCATCCAGCCTCTAGGATCGGTTGATTGGCGGGCATCCAACGTTTAAACAATGGCACCAGTTCGTATCTGTCGCATTTTTTAATTTGTTTTTTTAATGGAATTCTAAGAAACTCTTTTTCGAAAGAAATCTTTATGTATTTAGAATCATTTTTCAGCATTGTTTTTCGTTGGTTATCGGTGTAATTGCTGGGGCGGCTGCCTTGAAAAGGCATAATTTTTTTCAATTTCATGTAAAACCTGTATGAATGTTTTTTTTATTTGTTTCCCAGAATGGTTTTCACTAACAATTGACTAAGAAATTCCCAACCAAGTTTTGCGATCATAATATTTTAAAGGTGATTCATACAAGCCCGAATGATGCGGCAAGCTTCTCCACATAAGCAGGAATACTAAAATGCTGTTTAAACCGGTTTATACCCTTATACTTCAATTCCGCACGCAATGATAATGATGCTGCTAATTTCTTTATGCAATCACAAAGCTCTTGAATGTTCCCCTCAGTGAATATAAGCCCAGCATCCGAAATCACTTCAGGAATAGCGCCGCTTGAGCTCCCAATTACTGGGGTGCCGCTTGCCATGGCCTCAGCAGTTACAGAACCAAATTGTTCGACACATGAGCTTGTTGTCAAAGAAGGCACGATCATACAATCCACCCCTTTATAGAATCCCCACAATTCACTCTTTGGAAGGACACCGAGGTATAGACAACGTCCTTTCAAGGAAGACAACTGTAAAAAAAGTTGCAATTCCGCCATCTGCATACCTACGCCTGCCAGGACACATTTAAATCTTTGGGGTAGCTGAGAGATGGCTGCAAGGAGAATTTTCCAGCCTTTTTGTTCACAGATGTTTCCGGCGAACCCTACAATGAATGCGGATTCACTACTATTTTTTTCCTCAGCGTTAACAGGCCCAAAATCGAAACGCATTGGTTGGATGCCATTTGGTGGTTCTAAGTGCGGAAGGTAAGCAATATAGATAGGCACCTTTATAGGGACACCCCAGTCATACATTGAATCTGCTGTGATGGTGCTACATGGCAAAACTGCATCCCAGCGTCTCCAAAAAAAGTGGCGACGAAATTTAAACAGCAGTTGGTTGCGAAGGGATTTTCCGCCGTGAATATTTTCTGCAGGCGCCACAATGATTTTGACTTTAGGATGACGCCAGGCCCACCATAATATTTGAGTTGATAAGTAGTGATCTGGTTCTTCATTCACCCAAATGTAGTGCGGACGGACCCGAAGCAGATATTTTTCAATTTGACGCCATTGTCGCACCGATGGTATTGGTTCCCCTTCATACAGTAAGATGTTGGAGGGGATTTTTTTTAGCCCGGCCGAAGCAGGGGTCATTATTCCATTAGCAACATAAACTGGTGAATGCGTGCTTTTCGAGGGGCCTATGATAAATCCATCTAATTCATGTTTGGCACAAAGGGCCTTGAATGTCTCAAATCGAGGCCTGTAAAATGCATGGGAAGAAAATAGGACAAGTCGTGACTTCATATCATACTAACCTATTGTAATAACAAAACGATCCATAACTACATCTTTTCACTGGAGCGAACATAAGCTCACTAAGAATCCCTCACTCTTTTTTTAACTATAGAAAGATTTAACTCTTTCTAATTCAAAGGTTTCAATTTTTTCCAATTCCATGTAAAACCTGTATGAATGCTTTTTTTAATTGTTTCTCAGAATGGTTTTCTCTAAAATTTTCGTAATTAGGAATTTCAACGTCGACACTGGCCACATTTCTTTCCATAAGAAAGCTGATAGCATTGATACACTCTTCCACTTTCCCTTCCTGAACACTCAACCCCAAGTTGAATTTTTTAACACGTTCTTCCATGCAAAACCCCTTGCTCACAATAACAGGCTTTTCAAAAATGGCTGCCTTGGTAAGTATATTGCTGCTACCAGCAAAGGCTTTATAGGCAGCGTATAAGCAATCGCAGATATTTATTATAGCGTTGAATTGTGCTTCCTGGGGAATGAAATCAAAATAAAAAAAACAATTTGATGGAAAGGACTTGGTCATATTTTTTATATAGCGTAATTCTTCTGAATTAAATGTATTTTTTGCTAATTTTCCGGCAAAAACAAAAAACCAAGGTTTATCAGTACATTGACTTGCTATTTTTAGAAATGTAAGGACTCCTTTACGCTTTTCTTGAGAACCAACTAAACCAATAATTTTTCGCTTACCCGCCCTATTAATAATCTTTTGAACTACATGGTATCCCAGGGTTGGTTTCGTATTATCTGTGATATCCGGAAAAACAACCACCCGAGTTCTTCCTGCAACTTCTTGTAATTTATAAGCGATGCCTTCATCTAAAACGCCAACGGAATGACATTTAGATGATCTAAGTGAGAGATATCGATTGTCTAAACCGCCAAGCCTGGCGTATTCATCAGGTTTGCGTAAAAGGGCGGAGTTAAAAAAAAGGCCGGCCCATCTATACTGGAAAATGGCGCTAACTATAAGATGTGTAAAAAAGGAATTAAAGTACAGATAATCGTCCAGGTAATTAAAAAAAACCAGTGATGGTTCTGTTTTGCAGTCCTTTACACCGCGCCTAATTACGCAGGCGGCATTGTACCAATGCCACCATCCTTGCGATATCCTTGGAATCTTAATAAGAAACCGGTTTGTTGATAAAGATTGTGGTTCATTGATTTTAAAAGCTCGAAATTGGTGACTAAAATCAGGGAGTTTTTTTTGTATCCATTCTTCAAGTTGAAATGGATTTGGACACAAAGTCATTACATTATATCCCAATTCTAAAAGCACACGAGTAAAAATCTTCATGTACATTTCATGGTGTCCACCCCCTATATTATCAATAAGTGCAATGAGGGATCCATTCGCTAAGGTCTTAGTTTTTTTGATCTTACGTAAATAATAACCCAAGCATATCATAAGGCAATTTAATAACTTTCCTTCCTTGAACTTAGCGCCCTTCGGGCGGACTTTTAGTCTTTTGTATGATCGGTAAATATTTGCTTCATTTTGTCCCAAAGGGGATACAAATTATCTTATTGTAATCATTGACTCTTTGATCTGCATCGGCTGTGAAGGTGCATAAAAAAATGAAAATTCCTATACTATTTAATTAATTGCCTTCGAGTATAATCTTGGCTTTATTCAGCCCAATCGGCATCGGCGCGAACCAGCCATGCTTTTCAGCAAGCTGTGGAAGAGCAAAGCCATTGCGTAAATCGGCATTTATCGGTTTGGCAACGCTGCCATTTTCCCCAAATGCCTTTCCCAAGTAATCAGTGTGTGACCTAACCGCTTGGCAAGCCTTACCTGTGGAATCCCAAACCGGGCTATACTAAATATTTTAAGATGCGGATATATCTGAATTACTGTGCGAAAAACTTACCAAGTCCCTGATGTATCTGATGCCTGTCAGGAGTATGCCCGGATCTAGCCGACGATCCATAGGGAAAAAGATCTCTTTCGTCCATCTTTATTATTTCATTACAAACTTTACGAGAAATCATCCTGAAATCCGCTACATTTCTGAAGAGATCATAAACCCACTCTCTATTTCCCCATCATTCCTTAACCGGAGGTTTGATTTAGGATATGGTGTACAGGGCAATGGAGCATCCCAGCATTGATCTCCTTCGTCGGGAACATATACAGTTAACCCTGAGCTTGTTGTAAATGGGTGTGCCTTTGCAATTGGAATAGGATAAAATCCATTTTGGGGGCCGGAATCAATAAACTTTTCCCTCTTTATATGCGTAGCTATCCCAAACATGATAGATAGCAGCATAATTACTACCACAGCACTATTTGAAAGCCTCGCCATACCCCATCTCTTATAAGCTACTGTCACTGCGCCTGCACCAAGCCACCAGAAAGCAATTGCTGCATATCTTGGATTTGGAATTTTAAGGAACAAAAGCAATAGAGAAGCTACTGGTGGGAATAAAAACAGCATATCATAATAGAAATTTTTATCCATGCGTTTCTTGCTGTAAAAAATAAGGGAGATCCCAACAAGCGCTAACAAAAAGGGGAAAAAAGCATCAAATCTCGAACCGGTTGAATAAACCATCCGTTTTAACCATGGCATAAACCATTCCCAGTTATCAAGTATATCAGGAGGAGGATTAGGCTGTCTAGCCCAGCTTTTCAATGTTTTCATCATAGAAATTGCATCCTTATTCGGAACCTTCCATTCTACATCACGTGAAATATATGTACTTGGAAAGGCAACATACCCACTTAGGATTATACCGCGAATCATCCAAGATATTATTATAACAGCCGCAGGTAAAATTAGCCAAATTAGCATTTTTAGATTTTGAGATTTACTATTCCCCTGGCACCTATAAGCAGCGAGTTTTCCAAATGCAAACAGCGAAGAGAAAAAACCTAAAATGAGAAAATTCAATTTAATTGAGACACCCAAAGCAGAAAGCAATATGACAAAAAAAGTGCTGTAATAGCATTCATGAAGGCTCTCATCGCTGAACCACATTTTGCATAACTGAATACTTATAGCCATACTTATAATAAGTAAAGGGAGGTCATAAGAAGTACCGGAAGCATTGATAAAACATTGATGTACTATTGGAGGGATCAACAAAACCCTTAAAAGATCATAGCACTGAATATTGGCTTCCTTCATGACTATTTTTGATACACTCAATCCAATTTGTGAAACAAATACAAACAATAATAGGCCGCCGGCAAGGTTATGTGCCTTAAGACCCCATAATTTTATATTTAATAAAGCCAGAAAAAGAAAATAGGTGCTATTAAATGCAAACCGATCCAGGAGGTTCCCAAGACCAGGAACGATTGGATATGTGGATATCCATCGGATCATACCTAAGTGATAAAGTCCTGCATCATAGGGGCCTATGGGGCCCATTGCGCGGTTTGCCAACCATATGGCGAATAAACATAAAGGTAAAAAGAATGATAATTTGATAAGAATATTATTTTCAAAAAATTGCATTAGCTTTTTTAAGTTATAAATCAAACTTACTATACCTATTATCATTACAAATAGAAAAGTTCTGTTATTGATTGGAGCAATAAAATGCCATACTTCCAGTAATATCAAAACAAATGCCCAGCCTACCCAAAAAGCTGATGAAATCAACTCTGCATTTTGATTTTTAAGACCAAACATCCTGTGAATTGAAAGGCCGATTCCACAAAAAGCAAGAAAAACTGACAACCATGTTATCAAAATCAAGGACATGCCAAAAATCATTTTCTCTCCTTATTTGTTATATTTCATATTCTTCGTATTTTCTGGCATACCTACCACTTTAGGGAAATAATTCAGAAGGTATCGATATAGCAGTAACTTTATCTTCCTTATGATTTATTAAGAATCTTACATTTTTTGATAAATTTTTGTACTCAAATTTATTGGGCACACTAACGATGAACGACAAAGCAGTTTCTCTCAATATGGGAGGATCGGTGTCATAGCAGAGGCCTAGCGCCTTGAGGATCAATTCCCGGGGGCCATTAACTGCAATAAGTTCGTCATTTCGTATTTGTTTTAACGCATCATAGTAAGGCTGATATGTTTTGGAATATACATTGATATCCCAGAACTTGGCATTAAGATAAAAGATAATTATTCCAAGATAATGAATCAATCCGACCAGAAGACATAACACTAAGAAGCGTTTACCATGTGTGACATTTACTGAGAAATATTTCTTAGTGGCAAATTGGAGTGCATAGGCAAAAGGGATAGAGCCTATAGCCATATAAATCATAAAGTAATGAAAATCATATCTATATATCACTACCGGTAAAATAAAAAACGAAATCAAAAACAGGGAATATAATTTTCGTCTATCACTACGATGATCTCAAGACAGGAAATGAAATCATTTTTTATTTCCAATATCCTTTGGAGACATTTAGCAATAGTATAAGCCTCATTATATACTGGCACTAACACCGATAGCGAAACCCTCGAATATATGTTTCTTTGTGTACGCATATTCAGGTAGACTCGACTCTGCCCCTCTTTATCCTTTGCTATTACAGGAGCCGTTCATAGCAAAATACCTGATTCAGCCCAAGCAAAAATTTGCGGTATTTTATCAAAGCATATTTATTTTTAAGTAATAAATTCATCGAATTGTAATCGTAGTAGCATTCATGCTCCTCATCTATATGTGGTGCATAAAGGCTGATAAGTCTTTCTGCCTTATGCAGCGGGGTTGTTAAAATCAAATAGCCTCCCGGCTTGAGAATCCTCCATAAATGCGTGTTGAGTACATTTGCATCATGGAGATGTTCGACCACAGCTAATAAAGTAACATATGAAAAATAATGATCTTTGAAACAGCTTAGATCTTCCCATTTATCAAAAAAATTTTTATCAAAGCCGTAGGATTCTGGGAATTTAATGTATTTTAGAAAGTAGCCGTCGCCACAACCAATATCCAGCAAAGGCCCGCACATAGTTGAAATACAGCGCGCCACATTTCGCGCCCGCAACCATCTTGTAAAGGGCAGAATCACATAAGAGATAGGATTCGTGTTGCAGCAATAATTGAAATTATCCAGAGGCTGACCTTCAATTTTACCGTTTCTACATTTTATCATCGTTATCCACCTTATGATCGCTAGTAACTGTCCATTTTTTTACGATACTTGCTCACCAACTTGCCCCATGCAATATTTATAATTACTTAGGCAAGGTGATGGTGATGAATGGTGATGATTAACATCTCTTTGCTTTCATCGCAATAACCCCGGCCCCTGCTTTGGCTTTCCTCTTAAACTCAACCCAACTCCGGAGTTTTAATATGCGACGAAGAATATAGTGGGGACGCAAATAAAATTTTTTATAACCATGGACCAATATCTGCATAAGCTCTTCCCTTATGAAATATTCCGCCCAGTATGGTGGCTCAAATGAGGGCGTGGGGTCCTTAGCAAATTCCCTCCAGACATCATTTTTAATGATTCCATATTTCAAAGCATCAAGATAGATTTTGGTACCGGGAAAGGGAGTAAGGATTGTCATGTGCACGTAGTCTGGGTTGAGCCGGCGCATGACTTTAAAGGTAGTGTAAATATCCTCAATAGTCTCTCCAGGATTACCGATCATGAAATAGGCCAAGGTCTGAATTTTATATTTACGGGTAAGGTCGAATGTCTCTTTTGCCTTTTCCAGTGTAATACCTTTATTAAGGGCTTTTAGGATCTTAGCTGTTCCAGCTTCAACACCATAATGAATGCCCTGGCACCCCGCAGACTTAAGCTCCTTCAGCATCGCCTCAGTTACTGTATCAACACGCGCCCGGATATCAAAGCCTATGTTAAGCTTTCGCTGTATAATCCCTTCACAGACATCTAAAACCCGCTGATGGTTAATAGTAAATGTATCGTCATATACAAGAAATTCATGAATCCCCAAATTTACACATTGTTCAATTTCATCAATAACATTCTTAGCGGAGCGTGCTCGGAAACGCTTTCCCAAGTGCGGCCGATCACAAAAATGGCACTTAAAAGGGCACCCACGACTAGTAAAAATTGTCGTTACCACACCACCAACAGACAGCAAGCTGCTATACTTTTGATACGGCACCAGGTGGCGCGCGGGGAAGGGAAGTGCGTCCAGATCATCGACAACCGGACGAACACCTGTGTTGACGACAGCATCATCGCTTTTAAAAACGATACCTGGTATTTGGTGTAACCGCTTTTCATCGTCAATGTACTTCAATAATTCTGCGAATGTCTTTTCACCTTCACCCAGAACAAGAAAATCAACTCCAGGGAGGAGAATGGTTTCTTCCGGGAATAAATGAACGTGAGGGCCTCCCAATACTACTTTTGCTTCGTGGTTGACAGCTTTTAACACTTTCACTGTTTTCATCACATCAATCAAGGTCATAGTCATGACAGTAAGCCCAACAACATCAGGCAGGCTTTCAGCAATACGAGTCTTGAGTTCGTTGTAAGACAATTCTTCTACCTGCGCATCAATGATATTTACAATATGGGAAGTATGCGCTTCAAGGTAACCGGCAATATATAGAAGCCCCAAAGGTGGATTGTGCCCGCGCTCTTCCTCAATGATCATAGGATTATTCCCCATGATCTCATTTATACGCGGAGGATTTATCAGCAACACTTTCATATTTATCTATCCTTTTATCGATTAAATCTGCAAGCATCCCCACCGCCAGAACCAACACACCTGTCATTACAAACGCACCAAATGTAATGTCCCAAGCTTTTCCGGTCAGCACCCAACTTGCACCGAGAACTCCAAAAGCAAGCGCAATAAAAAACAGACTCATGGGAATAAAAATCCGTAACGGATTGAACCACAGGACAGCACGGCAGATAAGTTGTAAAAAATTTAAAGTATCATGGATGGGGCGAATCTTTGATCGGCCTACTCGATGAAAGTAGTTGATCGGAATATATTTTACCTGATAACCGCTACTAAGCATCGCCAAGGTTATAGTAGTGGTGAAGCTAAATCCATTCGGTAATATCATGAGAAATTTATTCACCGACTGTTTCAACATAATTCGCATTCCCGAATTAAGATCCGGTATTGTGTAGCCGCTTAGCCAGTTAGCAAGAACATTAAGAGTCCATTTGGCCGGCCGACGTATCAATGGAATCTTCACATTTTGCCCATTTCGAGAACCTACCACCATGTCGCATTTATTTTTTTGAGCATGTTGTAATAGATTTAGAAGCGCCATTATTGGATAAGTATCATCTGCATCTATAATGGCAACCCAGGCATACTTGGCCATTCTGATACCGGTTTTCAAACTGGCCCCATAGCCCCTATTCATAGAATGATTTATCACCTTAACGTAATCCGCTTTAATATCTTTCAAATTTTCATCTGTGCCATCAGTAGAGCCATCATTCACAAGGATAATCTCAATAGCGTCTGGAGCTTTAGCTTGCAAAGCTTCAAGGCTTTGTAATAAGCTTGGGATAGATTTCCGTTCATTATAGATCGGGATTACAAGGCTTAATCCGTCTTCAATCATAATCCTATTCCTAATTAATGTCTCCTGAAGTGCTTGGTTCTTTCATAATATTGGCTTCAAATTTCGCGGATTTGGAAATATTTCCTTTTCCGCTAAATGGCTTTCCAAAGTAATCAGGTTTAATTTATTCCC
Source organism: Pseudomonadota bacterium (assembly GCA_030625085.1). Taxonomy (GTDB): domain Bacteria; phylum SZUA-182; class SZUA-182; order DTGQ01; family DTGQ01; genus DAOURK01. The sequence goes on along the minus strand of DAOURK010000016.1, from coordinate 2,948 downwards.
AACAATTTCTTATACTTTCGAATGCATCAAATGCGTTTAAAAGTGAGTTAACCGCATTTTTGACAGTATGCACGCCTGTTTCATAAATCCTTTTACCCCTCTTTGCTAAGTCATTGCGTAGCTGAGTATTAGAGATAAGAACTTTAATTTTTTCTGCAATATCGTATGGATCATCCGGCTTCACATAAAGTGCGCCATCCTTAGCCATCGCCCTATGCCCCTCAAGGGCCGAACATATAACCGGGCATCCGGATGCTAATGCTTCGAGTATCGGCATATTTGTCGGCCCAATAAATGTGGGCATTATCAATGCCAAAGCGCTATCATAAAGTATTTTTATCTCTTCTTCACTCAGAAAACCGAAATAAAACACCTGTTCTCCTAATTGATAATCTTTTATTTTTCTTAAAATATAATTAAGGTTTCCTTGGGCACTACCCGTCAAAATCAATTTAATCTCAGTTTTATTATCTCTTCTTAAATAATTGATTGCTTTCAAAATATTAATATGATTTTTATGAGGCCAGAAGTTTGCAGGATAAAATAAAAAGTTTTTTTCCTTCAGTCTATTTTTCTGTAGCCAAAGCAATTTTTTGTTTTTTTCAAATTTAATATTAATACAAGTTCCGGGGAACATCGGGACAACTGCAATTTTTTCAGCATCAATCCCATAGTGCTTGCAAATATCCTCTTTGCCTGTTTCTGATTCAGCGATTATTCGCGCTGCACGAGGGAGAATTTTTCTGTATCCATTTTCTCTACCATCAAATTTATTGTTAGCAGAGACTTCAGGAAAAAAACCTACCTTTAAATGCCCTAAATCCCAAACAGTCGTAAAAAATGGAACATCTAAATTTGCGCAATTAAAGGGATCAGCGTAATAAATCAAATCTATTTTATTTTCTTTAACCAGATCCAAAAAAATTTTCCCATTATCCTTTTTTTGTTTTTGCCTCTTTGCTTGAATTATAATTTCCATTAAGACAGATAAAGATTGCTGTGAAAATAATTTAAGCAATTTATTAAATATCCTAAAGCTTAATGCAAACCTAAGTTCTTCAGGCATATAAAAAATACAGTTTTCCCGGTTTAAATATCTTTCTAAAAAAGGCAAATTGGTTCTTTTATTACTTGTTTTGGCAATAAAAATAAACTTATGTTTTGTATTAGATTGTGCCAAGGATTTTAGCAATGTCTTCGTGTAACTAAATCCGCCGCCGATTTTTGGACTATAAGTTTCATTTAGAAATATACCTATCTTCATATTAAAATCCTATCCTAAAATATTGACTACCCCGTGCCTAAAATTTTTCCTGCCCAAGCCCCTGTGCCAAAAATATGACGACTTGTTAAATCCCCTCATTTTCATTTGTTATGTGGATAAAGGATTAATAAAATGGATAAATTCGAACATTGTAAAGTAAGAGAAATAATACTTGATGTCAATCATCAGGCTGCTATTAGTAATTCCAAATTTGGGATTATCTACTTGACGCAACCTAAGACTGGCTATCTATTTAAAAATAAAGTGTTTTTGCTATTTTCATTTTGTATAGCTAAAAACCCAATAGATTCAATCTATTAGCACCAATTTGGTTGAGTCAAGTAGATATCCCAGATTCCAAATTTTATTCAGATTGAAGAAATGTACTTTTAGCCTTTATCTTAATTGATAAAAGCTAAACGGCAAAGTCATTGCCGGCTCTGCCGTTGTAGCTGATTACTTAAGTTTTTACCTAATATTTGTTTAAATAATTCAGTATTTACTATGTTACTCTACAATGAATATATCTACCCTCAAATCTTGTCTCCAGGAAGAAGAACCAGTGCCATCATCGATACGTCTAATTCTGAATTTTATAAAATTATAGTCAGTTTGAATAACTTGAATCACGAACTGATAGGGCCAACCGTAATCCGTGTTTTCTGCTTGTCGGGGTTGACAGATTACTACACTGGGCCTATAGGTATAAAAATTCCACCCTGTACTTGTAAATATTACATCTCCATAACCAGGCCCAATGATATTGTAACCATACCATCCAGTTCCCGGACCTTGACCAACAGTGATAGGTATTGTAACACCAGTCAAGCCCATTACATCCTGCACTACCTCATTGCCCGGAACATTGCCTTGGAGTAATTGTTCATTAGAAGTATCATTTATAGGCTGACTTCTAACATCTTGTGAAGAATTAAAATAAATCAATAAAAATAAAGATGAAACGATAATAACTGAAAATAATGAAAATAATAATAATTTTTTCATTTTCTTTTTCCTTTATCTATGATAAACATATTTTATCCATAAACCTATAAATAATTAAATAATACTTATAAATTAATACTATTTAGAACCTTTATCTGTTTATGATTTCGGTAATTTTGTTTATTTTCTATTATACGTAATACAATGCGCCATAAATAAGCGGCCAGTTAGAATTCAAAATATACCGCTAACATACCTTGATTTATCCCTGGTAACGGCGCCCTATTATTATTCCTTTTTATCAATTCGGAGGCATATATATACTGCTCGCACTTTGCCTTTTTTCCTTTTGAATAGCTGATAGTTTCTTTCAATAGATTGTCCACTGTTGGCAAAGGCACTGCTTTAAAATACATCTGGTATGCGAACAGGGCCTTACTCAATTTAATCAATATATCATTAAGCTTAACCAGCCCCATTTCTAATAATCTGCTTCTTAATGCCTTTGGAAACGGCGCAGGAATACCTTTAATTTCTAAGATTTCATAGCCAGATTGATTCAAGATGGTTTTCATTGAGGCAAAGGTAAAAAGCCTTGTTGGTAATGTCAACCGAAAAATCACCCACCCCAAAATTATAAATTTATAAAATAATTAATAAATAGTAGTCGTCGGGATTGTGGAGAGTGTGGAAAACTCGTCTTTATGAGTTTTCCAAGTGCCTGTGGATAAGTCGTCTT
>DAOURK010000149.1 GCA_030625085.1 Pseudomonadota bacterium | reverse complement strand
ACACTGGAACTACTATGGTGTGTGCGGTAACTACGAGATGTTGAGGCAATTTTATCATCAGGTCTGTGAGATCATGTACAAGTGGTTGAATCGGCGAAGTCAGCGTAAGAGCTGTAATTGGCATGGGTTCAGTGAGATGCTCAAGCATTTCAGGATTCCACCGCCCCGAATTATTGGATATTGGGATTAATCTTAGTTTTTGTACGAAGCGAGCAATAGTGAGGAGCCTTGTGCGGGAAAACCGCACGCAGGATCTGTGAGAGGGTGGTCGGGTAACTGGCCGTTCTATCTCGATTGCCTGTTTATAATGAGGAAGGTGCTATTGAAAAAGTTATTAATAGCTGGACAACAGAGTTAAAGAATATAGGTATGAATTTTCAACTTCATGTTTATAATGACGGTTCAACAGATAAAACCCTAGATATTCTTAAAATTATAAAGAAAACTAATGATCATTTAATCATCCATAATAAAACGAATAGCGGACATGGTCCCACAATTTTACAGGGATATCTGGAAAATTGTGAGATATCCAAATGGATATTTCAAACAGATTCTGATAATGAAATGGGAGCAGAGTGGTTTCACAGGCTTTGGCATAAAAGGCATAATTATGAATTTATTATAGGAAGAAGGCGCGTGAGAAAAGGTCCATTATCAAGAAAAATTGTCAGTTGGGGTTCACGTTTGATTGTTAGATTATTTTATGGACCTGGAATTTATGATGTTAATAGCGCTTATCGACTTATGAAGGTGAATGTTTTTCGACCTTGTTTTTATTCTATTCCTGAAGACACCTTTGCTCCTAATGTAATCATTTCCGGATATGCAGCCTTGAAAAAATTGAAAAGTATTGAAATAGATGTTCCTTATAAAATTCGAACCACAGGGACAGTCTCTATCAAAAAAATGAAACTATTGAGAGGGGTTATGAAATCCTTTATACAGACGATTTTGTTTAAATATGTGAACTGTTTTTATCACAAAAGAGGTGGGAGGTAATTTTTTAGAATTCCTCGGCTAACTTTTTAATCAAGGCTTTTTCTTTTTTTGTATACTGACCAACTACCACAATATTAAGCCCTGAATTGACAAAACATTTTCGGCATACATTAAATATCTGCTCCCTCTTGATCACGGTAATTTTTTTTCTTTCTTCTTCCAGAGACTCAGTTTTAAGAAATAATTCATTCCAGCCAAAACGGTCGGCCATTCTGGCCATACTGTCTAAAGCAAACTCAAATTCCAGAAGACATCTGCCTTTGGCTTTGGTAAATTCTTCTTGAGAAACAGGGGCTACAGTCAATTTTTGAAGTTCGTGGAGTATTTTTTTTACTACATGGGAAATTTTCTCTGGAGCTACCAAAAAATCAATGTCAAAAGTTCCGGTATCATGGTAAGAGGAAATACTGGCGGAAATGTCATAGACTAATCCTTGTTTCTCTCGGATATTCCATTGAAGGAGGGAAGATGTACCATCATCAAGTATTTTTTTTAGGAGCAACAGGGCATAGTAATCCGGTGAATTGTAAGGAAGGGCTCGAAAACAAATCTGCACATTAGTCTGGCTGCCGGGATTTTGTTTAAAAAGGGTTCGGGCTTTTTCTTGGGAAAATTTTTGCGTTGGAATTTGTACTTCCCGGCCTGTGGGAAGATGGGAAAAATATTTATCTGCATAGGGTAAGATCTGTTCGTGTTTAACCTGTCCGGCAATACAAAAGACCATATTTGAGGCTGTATAATAGGTGTGAAAAAAAGATCGGATATCCTCTTTGGTGAATTGAAGCACGTTTTTTTTTGAACCCAGGGTTGAAAATGCCAGGCTGTCTTTTGGCCAGAGCATCAAGGAGGAAAGATCGTCTACATTAATATTTTCTCCTTTTTCATTAAGTTCATTTAAAATTTCTTCTAAGATGATTTGTTTTTCCGTCTCCATATTTGCAAAATTGGGCGAGGTGAACATTTCTGAAAAAAGGCCCATGCCTTCGGCAGCATATTGAGGGTGAAAGGTGAGCCAAAAACAAGTGTATTCGCTGCTGGTTACAGCATTAATATCCCCTCCCAGAGATTCGAAAGATTTGTGCAATTGATAAGAATCAGGCATGTTTTTGGTGCCGCGAAAAAGCATATGCTCCAAAAAATGTGAGGTCCCATTATTATGAATAGTTTCAAATCGTGAGCCCACCTTTACATACATACTGAATTCCAGGGAGTGAAGATGAGGCATCTCTACGATAATGACCCTGAGCCCATTATCTAAGGTTGTTTTATGATAGCTTAGTGCAGCATCAAAAGTTTTCATAGAGGCTGCCGGCCCTTTTTGTTATTTTCCTCCTCCTTCTTTTCCTGGTTCATCACGCTTTCTTTTTTGTTTGTTTCTTTTGTGGTTGTCTGAGTAGAATTTTTAATATTGATATCCACAGGTTTACTGACCTCACCGAAGTAGAAGGTACGATGAGGGAAGGGAATTTCAATATTTTTTTCATCAAATCGTTTCTTTATCCGACGATTCATCTCTCGGCCTACTTGCCATTGTTTGATTGGTTGGGTTTTAATTCGGGCTTTGATAATAACGGCTGAATCGGCAAACTTATCAAGACCGAGAATTTCTAAGGGCTCCAGGATCATCGATTTATATGGCTCTTCCTGAATAATTTGATCGCTTATTTCCATAAGAACTGCACAGACCCGGTCTGTGTCTTCTTTATAAGCTACGCCGATGTTAAATAAATAAAAGGAAAAATCGTGGGTCATATTGGAGACAGTGTTAATACTTCCATTGGGGAAAATATGAACTGTTCCGTCCAGGCCACGTAAGACTGTAGTGCGTAAATTCACCTGTTCAACAAGACCTCCTGTTCCATTGAGAATGGCCACGTCCCCTACCCGAACCTGATTTTCCGTGATCATAAAAAGTCCGCTGATGATATCCCGCACCAGGTTCTGAGAGCCAAATCCCACAGCTACTCCTGCGATGCCGGCACCGGCCAGCAGGGGACCAATGGAAAAGCCCAACTCATTTAAAATCATCATGGCTGTTATCACCCAGATAGTTATTAATAAGCTTTTACGCAAGATCCCGCTGATAGTAGCCATTTGTTTTTCAATTTCAGAGGATGGAGTATGGGTTGTTTGTTTTCTTGATTGGGCAATATGTTCAGTCATTTTTTGGATCAGGAAGGTTGTTATTTGAACTAAAATGACGGCCATTACTATGATAAGCGGGATACGCAGAAGGCGGGAAATATAATGAGAGTAAGAAGACAAAAAGCCTGGAATGTCAAGACCCCAGACGTACAAAAGAATAAACACGGTAAAGAGGATAATTGAAAACTGGGCCAGTTTGTTGAACCAGGGAATATATTGATTAACCTGTTCTTCCATGGTTGGATAACGCTGTTTAATCTCTTCGCTAATGGCAAAAAGCCTTTGAAAAATTGCCTGCCAAAGAAACCAAAAAAGAATAGCCAGAGCTATAACCAGAAAACTTTTCAAGGTGGCATAAAAAAGAAATTGATAGGCCTGCTTATATCCCAAAATATACGCGAGGACAATCCCTGAAAAATAAAGAATCAGGGCCGGATAAATTATTTCGGTTTGCTGGTTATAGATTTTTTTTGCTTTGGTTTTCCAATCAGAGTCTTCTTTTTTTAAGGGTAAGGAAAATAATTTCCGGATGTTTTCCTTCCACTGGGCCAGAATAATGGCCAGCATAATTAATAAGCCCACTCTATAAATGATTGAGAAGAATTTCGATACCTGTATTAACCCTATTAATGAACTTAGTTTAATGAAAATGAAAATCCAGAGGCTAAATAGCAAGACCCTCCGGCACCAGATAAGGATATAATTGGCCAATTGATCATTGATTTGGAGCAATTGGTCATGAGTATCCTTAGGAGAGAGGATAAAACAACAGAAGCTTTTGGCTATTTGATATACGAACCAGGCGCCTAAAATATAAAGAATAGCAGAGGTCGCCGCATTATCAAGGACTAATTTTAAAAAGAACCAGCTAAAGAAAAACAAGATAGCCAGATAATAGGATTTTAAGAATACATTAAATAGTAAGGTTTTTATTTTTCCGACAAGGGAAATTGTTTTTTGTTTCCGGAAGGAAATTTTCCACTTTTGAACTAATTTTTGAAAGAGAACCCATAAGAAAACACTCAATAATAAGGAGATTAAAAATTTCAAGCTTACATCAAAAAGAAGAGAGAGATTTTCTTTTTTCGAAAAGAATTGCTTCATTTGAGCATACTCTGTGGGCAGGCGATTAAATTGTTTTTCCAGATTATGAATGATTCTTTGTATATGCTGGCTGAGTCGTTCAGATAATTGGATAAGGTTGAGAGTCTCCTCCTTTGATTTACCAGGTGCGGTAACGGCTTTTTGAGCCAGGATTTCTTTTTTGGCAACCAGAAGATTTTCCAACTGAAGGATCAAATCTTTTCTTTCTTTTTCATCAGAAAGAATTTTTTTTGTTTCTTCTAAGGCCGCAATTTCTTGCTGGAGATTTTGTATTTCAGGTTTTTCAGATGCGCTGTTTGCAATTGAAGGCTTAGTTGAGTAAGCCAAAAGCAGAATAAGAAAGCTTATTAGAAATCCGATTATTCGTTTTTTATTATCCCTGTATCTCAACAATATCTTTTCTTTTTAATGATTATTTTTTAGGTAAATTTATTTCTCATAAGTAATTTTGGTTCATTTGGCAGGGCTGAAGCCCTGCACTACATAAAGTAATTTGATAAGGCTAAAACCCTATGCATCATAAAGATGGAGAAATTATCTGTTAAAAATTTATTTTATGGTTGACTATTTTAATGTTTTAGATAAAATAAAATAATATAATAATAAAAAATCTATTCCAAAGATCAATAATAAAGTATAGAAGTCATGGCCCAAGACGAGACCAAACATTTGCATGATAAAATATAAAATAAAAACCTATGATACCTCTGAATTATTTACAAAGTCAAGAATGATAAAATTGTAAAAAGTCGGATTTGGTAAATCTGTCATTTCGACCGGTGGGAGAAATATTATATTTTTCAACACATTGTCTAATGAAGATTTCCCACATCCGTTCGAAATGACAACTTAATGAGATTTTTTACGAGACCATCAAGAATGGGATAAAAACTTAATATAATAAATTGAAATTTATGCTTCTGTCAGTATAAAACAAAAGTCGTTTGTTTCTGATTAAGATGCGATTGCCCTAGGATGCTGCTGTTCGAGAACTGATCAAGGTTGTGATTTCGAGCGGAGCGAGAAATCTTATCGTATTGAAAATAATTTTTTTTAGATTTTTACCTTTGGTCGAAATGACAAAAAGAGGCTTTCTCGGGCAGTCTCCGGTAGGGTAAGCGTATTTCAGGACAAGAGAAGAGGAAACAATGGATCAATCAGTAACTGGTTCCGGCTGCATAATTGTTCATTACCATCGATATTCCGGCCCTTATGACGGCTGGTATTTATGGATCTGGCCTGAGGGACAACCCGGCGCTTTATTTGAATTTTCAGGAGAAGACAGCTATGGCGCTTTTTGTAGAATTGATTGCCGGAAATTGAGTCAGCACAACAGGGTTGGCCTTTTGATTAAAAAAAGTAGGGACCGATGGGACCAGGGTGAGGAAGAAATAAGATTTATCGATATTACGCAATTTATTCCTTCTGAAGTCTGGTTGCTGGAGAGTGATCCAATTATTTATTATAAAGCACCTGAAATCAAAATACGTTTTGTAGCGGCCTTTATTGATGAACCCCATAAAATTATCGTCAATTTGCCATCTCCAATAACAACTGATGAAAAAGGAAATTCAGAGGATGTATCTTTTTCTTTATATGAGGAGGGAGGAGGCAAGGCTGTTCCCATTCAAGCTGTTAAAAATAGCAATGTATTAGGTTTTAAGACCATTTTTCGTCCCAGAGAGGAAGGTTATGATATCCTTGAAAACGATGCGGTACATTTTATTTTTGATCCTTCCCAAAAAGATCCTGCAGAGCGGCTTGAAGGCTCAAGGAGTATTTTTGTCCTTGGCACCCATAATAATTGGGAGGAGGGTGAAGGAGACCCTCGGTGGAGAATGGAGTGGAACGATAAGGAAAGCTATTATGAATTGTATACCTGCGGGCTGAATCTGGATGGTTCTGTGCAGTTTAGGTTTAAGGAAAGCGGGGAGGATATCACGAAAAATTGGTTTCCTGCGGAGATTGATTCACCTTTCACCTTGTTAGGTCTTCAAACTCGTACCCTGGTTATTGAATTAGAGAAAGATCTGGATATTCGTCGTGAGTATTATTTGAACGGGGAAATTGGTCAAAAAGTGATTCCTCGAAAGATTCTCACTGGCCCTCGTTTTGTTTATACCGGTGATGACTTGGGTGCACGGTATAGTCCACAGGGAACTGCTTTTAAGGTCTTTGCTCCTATGGCTACCGAGCTTTCAGTAGTGCTGTATTCGGACCTCTATTCTCAGCACGGCGCCGAAACAGCTATGATTCAAGAATCACATGGAGTGTGGAGTATCTATGTGCCGGGAGATTTAAAGGGACAATATTACACCTTTCGCCTAACTGGCTATGAAAAGCAATCCGAAGTTATGGATCCCTACTGCCGCTGTTCTTGCTCTAGCCAAAAGGGAGTGGTGACTGTTTCGAAAAATCGGCACTCATCTCAATCGGGAGTGTTTTATTCCCAAGGCGCTACCTCCTTTCGATATTCTCTTCCCCAAGCATTAGATGTGCAGGTCATTCTGTATAAGGCCTTTACCGATAAAGATGGAGTTGTGGTTAATTTGGCTAAAAATGGTGAGGGTATTTATGAAGGAAGCCGCAAAGGGGATTGGAAAGAAACTTTTTATATGATTCGTATTACTACGAAAGAAGGGGTAGAAAAGGAGATAGTAGACCCCTGGGCTGAAATAATTGCTGTAGGTCCCAGCCGGGGAAAAATTGTAGATTTTGCTCAGATAAATAACCGGATTACCTGGCACGAGGATCGGCGGCCGCCATTTCAGCATGTTTCCCCAGGGAGTAAGCCAAATAAACCGGAAGATGCCATTATTTATGAACTCCATGTTCGTGATTTTACTATTGCCCCAAATTCCGGGGTGATACATAAAGGCTTATATAAGGGGCTTACAGAGATCGGGACTAAAGGGCCGGGTGATGTTAAGACGGGGATTGATCATCTTCTGGAATTGGGTGTAACTCATGTTCAGATTATGCCCATTCAAAATTTTACCAGTTGGACCGGAAATGAGCCATTTCATCGAATTCCCCATTATAACTGGGGTTATATGCCTGTGCTGTTTAACTCTCCGGAAGGGATGTATGCAGGCAATCCCACGGATGAGAGCATAATTCTGGAATTCAAGCAGATGATTAAGACCTTGCACAAGGCGGGTTTGCGGGTAATACTTGATGTTGTTTATAATCATTACGACGGTCAGTCTCCCTTTGATAATTTAGCGCCCTATTATTATTTCCGGATGAATGAGCATGGGCAGATAACTAATGGCTCGGGCACAGGCAATGAATTTAATTCCAGATATCCTATGGCGCAAAAATTTATCCTTGATTCGGTCAAATTCTGGGTTGAAGAATATCATATCGACGGCTTTCGGTTTGATCTTATGGGGTTGATTGATATTGAGACCATGACCCGGGTGGCCAAAGAGATACATAGCCTCGATCCAACCATCCTTATTTATGGTGAACCCTGGTCTGCCGGCCCATCCACTTTAGAAGAAATTAATTCCAAAGGGAAGCAGAAGGGACGAGGGTATGGGGTATTTAATGACCATTTTCGAAATGCTATTAAAGGATTATCTGACACTGAAGATCCTGCCTTTGTTCAGGGCTCATCTTCTGAAGATACAGCAGGCTCTATTTGCCGTGGATTAGAAGGTTCCATTCAGGATTTTAGTCAGGAGCCCGGGGAAACGATTAATTATGTTACCTGTCATGACAATCTTGTTTTGAGGGATAAATTGGAGATTTCCTCTGAGCCTAATAAAGATGCCCTTAAGAGGATGGTGAAATTGTCCGGTTTGCTGGTTTTAGTCGCTCAAGGGATTCCCTTCCTTCACTCAGGTATGGAAATATATCGCACCAAACAGCATTGCAAAAATTCCTATAACCAGCCCGATTCCTTGAATCAGATTGATTGGCAGTGGAAAAAAGACTACATGGATATTTTTCACTATCTCCAAGGTGTTATTGCCCTGCGCAAAGAGCATCCGGCTTTTCGACTGTCTAGCGCCGAGGAGATCCGCCATCGGGTAAAGGCCGATTTCCCGAAAGAAGATCAGATTGTGTATGCCATTGATGGAACGGATGTGGCTGGCGAAAAATGGGGAAAGATTCTGGTTTTATTAAATGGAAACTTCGCCGAGGCTGCCACCTTTTTCCTTCCTGAGGGTAAATGGACGGAAGTTCAATTTGCCGGCGGACTGCCGAAAAAAAGCGGGGTTTATTCCGGTTCTGTAGAACTTAAACCAACCAGCGGAATGGTATTATATTGTAAGGGGTCAAATCTTTATTCTTGACAAAGATTATCATTTCAGATACTGTTAATTCATGGCTAGGTCACTTCGTATTCAATATCCGGGAGCATTATATTATGTCACTCACCGGGGTAATGAGAGGAAGTCTATTTTTGGGGATAATAAGGACAGTCAACGCTTCCTGGAAATTTTTGCCCAATCTGTTGAGATATACGATATAAGGACTTACAGTTTTGTATTAATGTCGAATCACTTTCATTTATTAGTGGAAACTCCCTTGGGGAACTTGGGAGAATTCATGCGCCACTTCAACATCACCTACACATCCCATTTTAATCGGCGGCATAAGCGCACAGGCCCCCTGTATCAAGGTAGATATAAAAGTGTGCTGATCGAAAAAGATGCATATTTTTCCCTGGTGTCTCGTTACATCCATCTGAATCCGGTAAGGGTCAGGGATATCACCAAAAAACCGGTTGAGGTACAGCTCGATGTTCTATGGAATTACAAATGGAGCAGCCTTCCCGGCTATTTTGATCTCAGGAGCAGATATGATTTTATTGATTATACGAATGTACTTGAAGAATTTGGTGGTGATACTCCCAAAGGAAGAGAGATGTATAAAAAACTGATTGGGAACGATGCATTGGAAGGCTTATCAATAAAAGATAAAATCATTGGACAAAGTCTGCTGGGGGGAGACGATTTTATTTCCCGGATCAATGAAAAGTTTCTCAATACGGTAAAAGACAGGGAGATGCCGGCAATAAGGGTGGTTCACAGCTATGCTGAAAAAGATAAAATTATCCAGGCCACAGCTAATGTGCTCGGGATATCATCGGAAGAATTGCTCAAGACTTCCGGAGTGGCAAGATATATCACCATGGATCTTTTATATCGGATCGGTGGCTTGAAGAACAGAGAGATAGGAGAGGTTTTTGGAGTCGACTACTCGACAGTGAGCCAAGGCAGAAAACGCTTGCGGCAACGCAAGGAGCATGATGAGAGACTCCGAGCGCTTCTTCGAAAGATTGAACAATTATTGTCAGTTAATTGTCAAGAATAAAGATTTGACCCCAAGGGGAGTAGATTACATGCCAAAGCAGAAGAGCAAAACATCTCTTACCACCTACCCGATTTTATTGGCGGGGGGAGTGGGGACAAGATTGTGGCCTATTTCCAGGGAGCTTTTCCCCAAGCAATTGGCCAGCTTGGTTGGGTTTGATTCATTGATTCAAAGCACTATTAAAAGACTTTTACCGCTTCTTGATACTCAAAGCGTGAGGGTAGTATGCGGCAAAGAATACTATTATGAGATCAAAAGACATCTTAAGGACATAGGCATATCATCCGAGGGTAAAATAATTACTGAACCATGTGGTCGAAATACAGCGCCGGCGGTTCTTCTGGCCGTGCTTAATATATTAAAAGTTGAGAAGGATGCTATTTTATTAATATTACCCGCTGATCATGTTATTAGTGATGTGGCTGCTTTTCAGGAAAAACTTAAAACAGCAATCAAATTGGCTGAGATGGATTATATCGTCACTTTTGGCCTTAAACCCCATTACCCCGAGACAGGATATGGATATATTGAGGGGACACAGAATGTCGATGGAGATGCCCTGCATATAAAAAGGTTTATTGAAAAACCCGATAAAGAAACAGCCGAGCAATATCTTGAGGCAGGGAATTATTTTTGGAATAGTGGAATATTTGCTTTCAAGGCTTCGGTTATCTTAAAGGAATATAAAGTTTTTCAACCTGATCTTCTGAAAGACATGCAGAAGATTTTGACTGCAGGGGATTCTATTCCGCGTGAGTCATATGAACATTTGTCTGATATTTCCATTGATTATGCCATTATGGAAAAGACCCAAAAAGGCCTCGTTCTTCCCTCAGATTTTGGCTGGAGTGATATTGGTTCCTGGAAGTCCCTTTATGATTTTTTGCCCAAGGATGAGAATGATAATGTAGTTGAAGGAGATGTTATTACAAGAGAGACAAAGAACAGTTTTATTAAAGGGTATGGACGACTTATTGTCACTAATGGCCTTAAAAATATTGTGGTGGTCGAAACCCCTGACACTGTTTTTGTCTCGGATTTGAATAAAAGCCAGGATGTAAAATATATCGTTAATGAATTAAAGGCCCTGGGGCGTAAGGAATACCAAGCGCACACCACGGTATATCGTCCTTGGGGATATTATACGAACCTGGAAGAGAAGGATAATACCAAACTAAAACGCATTGTGCTATATCCGAAGGCCAAATTATCTCTCCAAATGCATTATCATAGAGCAGAACATTGGGTTGTGGTTCACGGGACTGCTAAAATTATTAATGGCGACCAAACCCTCTTATTGAAAGAGAACGAGTCTACCTATATTCCAAAGGCCACCCTCCATCGTCTTGAGAACCCAGGTAAAATTCCGCTTCACATTATTGAGGTGCAAATGGGCAACTATGTCGAAGAGGATGATATTGTTCGTTACGACGATGATTTTGGCAGAGCGGATTCAAAAGCCCCTGATTAGACCGAAGTGAATCTATCCTCATCCTTTCAAAATTTTGTCAACAAATAATGAAGTAGTAAAAAGTCTCATCGAGTTGTCATTTCGAACGAATGTGAGGAATCTTTGCCAGGTAATATGTTGAAAAATATATGATATTCCATATGCTCGAAATGACAAATTTGCCAATAACGACGTTTTAAGAGTACATCAAAAAATAATTTCACTAAATAATGACCGAACATATCATCTCGATCAAAGACTTAGACTACCGCTACCGGGGTTAAAAAGAATTTGCCTTAAAAGGTATCTCCCTCAAGGCATCCATTCAGTCTCTCTCCTTTGATGGGAGGGGTTAGGGGAGGGTGATGCTTTATTTCACCCCCACCCGGCCTCCCCCATCAAGGGGGAGGAGTTGAGGAGACTGAATGGTTACGATACCTGTGATATTATCCACTGTGTCCGAGCTCCTCATATTGATCTACACTCATTGATCCGCACTCATTGATCTACACTCATTGATCTGCACTCAGTCAAATTGTTGCAATAGATCTGGAATTTTTTCATATTTTCAGTTAATATATAAATAATTGTAATAATTTTTGATGGTCTTGTAAAAATTCTGAAATGGGAAATATGCACAACATAACTTCTTGAATTTATGGAACCCAAATTTTTTAAAAACGATTTTTTACGAATGCATCATTTTTGATTTTTAAAGAAAGGATAGTGGTTATGTCAAAGCTTGAATATATTAGGGTATTATGTATATTAGTATTTATTTTCTGCCTTATAGGGCCATCAGTTAATGCGCGGGGGAATGAAAGGCGTGAAAAAAAATATGAAGTAACACCTTCAGAGACAAAATCAAAAAAAGAATTAATTTCCTCTTACGCTCAAAAATCGTCAAATTATACTGGAAATGTAAATATTTTTTTTGGTCAAAGAAAGCTCGATAAGAATGATTGGCTACCAGTAGAGAAACAAAAAAATTTGGGAATAGAAATTGATTTTAAAGAGCCTGATTGGGATTTGAGTATGACAGTTAGCTATTTAATCTCAGAGGATGATTCATCGGGATATGATAGGAATTTTGAATATTTCGAATACAATAGCGCTGAGACTTCCGAGTTACAAATAGGGGTAAAAAAAATTTTAGATTTTCAGCAGACAGATACCCACCCTTTTTTACTATAGAAAAAAACTCCCGTTGGATTTTAAGCAGTTAATCTAAATTTAAAGATATCTATCAACTTTTCTGGAAAATATACATCTTTGATAATTTTTTGAATTTTTTTTATCATTTTTTTTTGTTTAGAATTTCTATTCA
>DAOURK010000021.1 GCA_030625085.1 Pseudomonadota bacterium | reverse complement strand
AACCTTCCAAAATGTCATCCTCATACAGACATAAGGAAGCCCTTTATCTAATTTTTATCTAAAGTCACCCTCAATAGTTCAAAAAAATTGGGGGAATCTTATCCTGATTGCTTAAAAAATGTTAAAATTAGAACTGCTGCTTATGTAAGCTATCTCATGTTTTGATAATTGTTCCTCAAAATCGAATTCATTTATCTCAATAAAACCTTCCAGTCGTTTTTCATAGAATTTTTGTAATACAATTCCGCGAAGTATAATATCATTCATATTGGCATCCTCCCTTGATAAAGTTTATGAGTTCTTTGAAGGCATAATTTTCACTGGTATAAGATTTCTCGCTCCACTTGAAATGACGATTTTGGCTAATTTTCGTTCATGTGCTATTTACTGATATAATACTCCCTATTTTTACCAATAGTCAAAAATTTCATAAATTCAACCATAGATAAATCCTTTTCCCCAGCAATCTAATTTTGTCCGACTTCAACCTTTAACGATTTACTGTGACTTAGGGCTAAAGCCCTTGCGCTACATAAAATCGCTAAATTAGAAGCTGCCTAACGGAAAAAAGTATGCAATGCGTGTGCTTTCATATGCTGAAGGCGCCATTTAATCATTGACTGAAAGGAAAGGTTATACGCCCAACTTCTCAAAGAGACTGATTTATTGCTGCTGGCCGATTGATTGGTTATTTGCCTCTATGGCGAGTTGAATGTACGAAATTTTATCCCGAGAAAGTATTGTGCCAACCGAATTTTGTAATCATACCAATTGATATATTTAAATGCTGGTGTTACTATAAGAAATAAAAGGAATATTCGTTTTTGGATCATGATTTTTGCGGAATTTATTATGATATTGAAAACTTGTATGACTGGGGACGCATTTGATGAATCCTAAAAACATAACCATTCCAAATCGCAAGCCTTTGGAAGAGCAATATGAGGCTCAAAGACCTGAGTATGAAAAGATACTGAATGAGCTTCAACAAAAAATGAAAATGATTATGACTCGAATCTCTATTCATCCGACAATAAAGGTCAGGGTCAAGTCCTTCGAAAGTTATTACAATAAAATATTGAGAAATTTACAGTATTCTAAAACACATGATCAAGCATTCAATATTACTGATATACTTGGTATGCGGATTGTTTCGCCCTTCTTGGAAGATCTTCAAAATGTAGAAGCTCTCATCAGAGAGAAGTTGCAGGTAGTCGAGATAGAACGTAAGGGTTCTCATTATTCCTTCAAAGAATTCGGATATGAATCAACTCATTTTCTTATTAAAATACCCTCTGAGATCTTATCCCAATTTCAGCTTAGATCCGACCTGGTTTATGAGTTGCAGCTTCGGACTTTACTGCAGGACGCCTGGGCGGAGGTTGAACACGAGTTGGTTTATAAGGTCGAGTTTACTCCTTTTGATGAACACCTGAAACGAAAACTAGCGGCATTAAATGCTAATTTGACTCTTTCAGATATCATCTTTCAGGAAATTCGAGATTATCAAAAACAATTACGAGCACAGTTGAAAAAGCGGAGAAAAAACTTTTTTGAAAAAATTCAGGCCGATACGGCCGCATTAATGTCTTCTGAAATAATGGAGGGGGAGTTATCAGGAAGAAAGCATATTCAGGAGAAGGAAATAAAGAAGAAAAAAGAAATAGGGAAGAAATTTATCAATAACATTGATGATCTGTTGCTGGAAGCGCTTTATGCGCATAATTCAAACCGGTTCAAAATGGCTGTAGATATATATACTTCCATCTTAAATCTTGAACCGCAAAAATATATTCAATCAATCATTCACCTTCATCGTGGTATGGCTTATGTTGCTGAATCTAATTATAGTCAAGCGCTAGAGGATTTTTCAGCGGCCCTGGAGCTTGATCAGGAGAACCTTAAAGCTTATTATTATCGAGGGGTGGTTCACTATATATTACAGAATTACCCTCAGGCTTTGGAGGATTTTAAT
Organism: Pseudomonadota bacterium; assembly: GCA_030625085.1. Taxonomy (GTDB): domain Bacteria; phylum SZUA-182; class SZUA-182; order DTGQ01; family DTGQ01; genus DAOURK01. The sequence goes on along the minus strand of DAOURK010000021.1, from coordinate 42,349 downwards.
AGATGTCTCGAATTGAATCCTTGTCAGTACGACCCACTTTATAGCCGTGCACAGATTTATTTTTGTCTGGGTAACTATCCGCAAGCCCTGGTAGATTGTGAACAGGCTTTGAATATTAAGCCTGAGTCCGATCAAGCACAAAAGTTTAAAAGCCTGGTGCAGTCTCGTCTGCACCTTTAGATCAAGATGCTTTTATCTGTCTTTATTGGCCGCTTTTATATCAAAAAGCCGAGTAAATAAACAAATCCTAATAAAGCGCCAAAAATAATTAATACCCAAATACCACTTACAGGTTTTTTACTTTCAGCCATAATTTTTCCCCTTTTTTACTTTCTCAAAAACCTGATATAATAAACAAAGGCTGAAATGAAAAAAGACTGAAATAAAAAAAAATTTATTTATCTAATTATGATTTTACTATTATGATCAGGATTAGTCAAAAAAAGTGTATACCTCTGTTCCCTAACCCGGACAAGCCGGAACCAAAAAGGTTTTTTAAAATTTTGGATCTTTTTTAGATGGAGAAATATTTTCAGTCACTTTCAGCCGACTTATGAATCCGATTGGGAACAATAACAACACAAGGACGAATAATTTCAGATAAAGATTTTTTATCAATATAAAGGATGACGTTCCCGCTAAAAATATCATGAATAATACCATTCTTTTTGTTTTTCTCGGCATACTCCTACTCTCTTGCCAATTCTTTATGATCGGCGCAAATACCCGATTGCTCAACAACCACCCATATAATCTTGGAGAAGACTTTGCAAAACATGCCGCCGCCACAACTAAGAGCGGCGTAGTGGGTAAACCTGGCAATATGATCCCCACACATGCCAATACCACAAAACAAAGTCCTAATATTATTAATATCGTTTTTCGCATTTTATGATTTTATCACACCGGGTAAATTGAAGGTCTCACGCCCCCTTTGTCCCCTAAAGCCGGGTCAATCCTGCTTTCAAACTTACCGATCAGGGCATTGTTGAACGACATTGGGACTATTATACACCTAACCCGGACAAGCTGGAACCAAAAAGGTTTTAAAATTTTCTATCATAAAAAGCACGGAATTCAGAACTAAGTGCCTAAAGCATAGTCCTTAAAAGAGCATGTGCTAAAAATGTCTCTGCCTAAAGGCGAGGAAGGCCATAATTTTCTTCCTTTTTTAATTTCTCGAAAACCTGATATAATAAGCAAAGGTTGAAATGAGAAAAAAATTATTGTAGGCAAACTCACCGGCTAATTTATATTTTGATTTATCTTACTTTCACCGACTTTTTATTGAAAACCATAAAATAAAAAAGGTCGCACAATGAGTGGTTATTATAGTTTAAACATAGAGGAAGTTTTAAAATCATTAAAAAGCTCCGAAAAAGGCTTAACAGAAGAAGGAGCCAAAGAAAAATTAGAAAAATATGGTCTTAACGAGATACAAAAGAGAAAAAGAATAACACCAATCCAAATATTCGTCAGGCAATTCACCTCCTTTATAGTGATAATTCTTTTAGCTGCTATTGTTATCTCTTTATTAATCGGAGAAAGAGTAGATGCGGTTGTTATCTCAATCATAGTTGTTCTTAACGGCATATTTGGTTTTGTTCAGGAATATAAAGCTGAGAAAGCTATTGAAGCACTAAGAAAATTAACCGCACTAAAAGCAAAAGTAATCAGAGATGGAAAAGAAATGGAGATAGATTCCAAGGAGCTTGTTCCCGGCGATATAATTCTTCTGGAAACCGGGAGCAAAGTTCCTGCTGATGCAAGGTTGATTCGGGTTTCTGCCTTACAAGTGGATGAATCGTCATTAACAGGCGAGTCTGTGCCGTCAAAGAAGGTTACCGAGTCTCTTAAGGAAGGCACGCCGGTAACAGACCAAGAGAATATGGTTTTTATGGGGACTATTGTTACCAAGGGCCGCGGAAAGGCTGTGATAATTACTACAGGCATGAATACACAGATAGGCAAAATTGCAGAAATGGTGCAAGAGGTAAAGGAAAAACTCACCCCTTTACAAGAAAAATTAAAACAGTTTGGCAGATGGTTAGGGGTTGTTACTATAGGTATTTGTGCTGTTGTTTTCGGAGTCGGTGTTTTAAGGGAATATTTAGCAACAGGTTTAATTGAAACAATTTATGTAAGTGAAATGTTTTTGGCTGCTGTTGCTTTGGCTGTAGCCGCCATTCCGGAAGGTTTGCCCGCCATTGTTACCATTTCTCTGGCTTTGGGTGTGAGAAGAATGGTCAAGCGAAATGCTTTGATCAGACAACTTCCTGCAGTTGAAACGCTTGGCTGCACTGATGTAATCTGTTCCGATAAGACCGGCACCCTAACAAAAAACGAAATGACCGTCAGGCAAATTTATGTAAATAATTCGTTAATTAACCTTACCGGCGAAGGTTATAAACCGGACGGCCAATTTATTCCTGCAGATAGTATGACGGCACTAGACAATAAAAATATTGAATTACTATTAAGGATCGGCACTTTATGCAACGATTCTATATTAAGTCGTAACGAAAGATGGGAAATATTTGGAGACCCCACCGAAGGAGCATTGCTTGTCTCGGCTGAAAAAGCAGGTTTAAAAAAGAATGAACTGGAAAAACACTTTCCGAGAATAGATGAGATTCCCTTTGATTCCGAACGAAAATGCATGACCACGATTCATAAGATTAATAGAGAAAATGTCGCTTATATTAAGGGAGCGCCGGATGTTATTCTCAATAAATGTGAATATATTTATATTAATGGCCAGGTAGACAGGCTAACTGAAAAAGATAAAAAAACAATCCTGAAGATGAATCAGGATATGGCTAATAAGGCCCTAAGGGTTTTAGGGTTTGCTTATAAACCATTAGCCGGCAAATATAACCCGAAGCCGGAGGAAATTGAGAAGGATTTAATTTTCGTTGGCTTGCAGGCCATGATTGATCCTCCCAGAGAGCATGTTAAAGAAGCCATTGAAAAATGTAAAACAGCCGGCATTAAGACTGTTTTAATAACCGGAGACCATAAATTAACTGCCATTGCGGTAGCCAAAGAATTGGGCTTATTTAAAGAGGGTGATAAAGCGTTAAGCGGAGAGGAGTTAGATAAATTAAACGACGAAGAATTAGAGGAAATTGTTGAAGATGTCATAATTTATGCCAGGGGGACCCCCGAACATAAGGTAAGGATATTAAACACCCTGAAAAAGAAAGGCCATATCGTTGCTATGACCGGGGACGGAGTTAATGATGCGCCTGCTTTAAAAAAATCCGATATTGGTATTGCCATGGGCATTACAGGCACTGACGTGGCTAAGGAAGCTGCCGACATGGTGCTGACAGATGACAATTTTGCCTCAATTGTAAATGCAGTAGAAGAGGGTAGGGGCATTTATAACAGCATAAAACAATTTATCCAATATACTCTCTCTTCAAATTTAGGAGAAATACTCGTTATTTTCCTGGCCATTCTTATTGGCTGGCCCCTCCCGTTGATAGCCATCCAAATACTCTGGGTAAACTTATTGACGGATGGCTTGCCTGGATTAGCGCTTGGATTAGATCCTTTCAGCAAAGATATTATGAAAAACCCACCAAGAAAAAGAGAAGAAAAAATAATCTCAAAAGAGGTTATCTGGAATATTTTGATAGTCGGTCTGGTGATGTGCATAGGCACCCTGTTTATGTTTTATAGTTATGGTATTGAGACAATTAAGGCAAAATCAATCGCTTTCACTACGCTCATTATTTTTCAGTTATTCAATGTGCTGACCTACAGGGCAAAAAATTTTAAAATTGATATTAAGACAAGCAAATTCTTAATAGGCTCGGTGATTATTTCGGTGCTGATGCAGTTTGCAGTGCTTTATACGCCATTGAATGTCGCCTTTAAAACAGTGCCTATTGGATTATTTGACTGGATTAAAATAATTTTAGTATCTTGCACCTTATATATAATATTAGAGTCAAGAAAAATTGTTATCCATTATTTAGGAACTAAAACACTGAAGGTTAGATGAATGGTTTGATATTTTGTACTTTGCTTACTTTTGAGCCATGAGCATAATTCCGGCGTCGGTCTTTCATATTTATCGGAAGAACATATGATGGGATTGAAGTCCATGAATTCAATTAAAAAGTATAAGCGGTCTTTTTTTTAGCCTTTGGACAAAAAACGGAACATATTTATGACAAGCACTATAGAAACAGGCTTAGGGCTCCTGCCTCTTCTTCTTTTTTCTTGGCAAGTTCGTCTTGAAACCTTTTTAAGTCGGATTCATTCCATTCAATATTTTGTGATTGTGAAAGTTTTATAATTTCTGGGTATATGTCCTTTTCTTTTAATAAGGGCTCTTTATCTTCACTATTTTCAAATTCGTTTAAGTGTGCAAGCAGGTCTGCCACATATACTACAAAAGAAAAAAGAGACTGTTTTGCTGCTTCAGCAGGTCTATGGTGAAAACCCACTGCAGTTATGAGGTTTTCAGGAAACATCCATTTTTTTACAAGCGCCATGCCGATTTCATCATGTGTTACACCAAGGATATCTTTTTCTGCTTTGTAAGTATTAGAAATCAAAGGCTCTGATGCTTCAATTATCTTGAAGAAATCATCAGGCATTGCCATGAATATTAAAAGCTTTCCGATATCGTGTATAAGGCCTGCAACAAAAAATTCATTACCGGGACGTTTTAATTCAGTTGCAATAATCTTTGCAGCAATACCGCAAATAAATGAATGCTCCCAAAATTTCCGAATATCGAATTTGCTGCCTTTTTTAAGACTTTTAAAACTGTTGAAGACTGCTTTTGCCAAAACAAGATTTCGAATTTCCGTAAACCCTAGTATAGTCAATGCCTGTTGAAGTGAACTTACTTCCCTTGTCAACCCGAAATATGCAGAGTTAGCCATTTTGAGTATTGTAGTAGTAAGTGATTGATCCGGACTAATTACATTTATAAGATCCTTGGGGGCACTGTCAGGATCAGCTGTAATTTCCATAACACGTCCTACTACTGTCGGAAGAACGGGAAATGAGTCAATTTTTGAAGTAAGGATCGATATTTTTTGAGAAGACATATTTATCTCTTATTATATATTTTTTTTATTTTCCGAATTTCAATAAGTGAGTTCTGTTCTTTTATTATATCCCGAAAAGAGGAAACCAACATTGGGTCAAACCGGGTTCCCATATTATCTGAAAGCTCTTTGATAACATTTTCCAATGATAGGGCTTGCTTGTCCGGCAGGCTAGTTGTCATTTCGACGATGGCTTCTGCGATCGAGAATATTCTGGCTCCAAGAGGAATCTGATCTCCTTCCAGACCTTCAGGAAAGCCGGACCCGTCAAAATTTTCATGGTGATATTGAAGAATTGATCTTTCATCAGAAAAAAAATCAAAGAGTAAAGTCAGCTCAGTAAGCATATATGGATGGGCTTCGAGGTCAGCTTTTTCTTCTTCAGTTAGTGAGCCTTTCCGGGATATGAGATCTTTGCCCAATAAAATCGTAAAACAATTATGAAGAGATGCCGACCTTTTAAAAGTTTCAATAATAGGTTGGGGAAGTCGTAGTTTTTCTCCGATTAAATCCATGTATAATAGAACTCGCTGATTATAACTTTGAAACTCTGTATCAGTCATATCCTGAACAAGGAGTTGAAGTGATGACATATACGATTTTTTTGTTTTCTCCAATACAGATGAAAGATGTTCCTTGAGGTAGTTTATATCTTTATCAACTTTGGCATCACCTGGTTTATTACTTGAAGTGTCTTCAATATAGATCTTTACACGATTTCTCCCTTCTGCCTTGGCACGGTAAACAGCCTTGTCGGCATAGGCTAACAGAGTCTCGGGTTGCCCGGGCCGGTTATGAACTATCGAAGAACCACCAATGCTTAATGTTACTATAGTTGAATTGGAAGCATCGGTATAGACATTATCTTCACAAATATTGCAGAGTTTTTCTGCTACAATTTCTGCACCCACAATGTCGGTTTGGGGCAGAAGAATCATGAATTCCTCTCCGCCGTATCGAAAGGTATAATCTGATTCTCTGGTATGGGCATTCAAAATATCGGCAAACCCTTTTAGAACAAAATCACCAAATGCATGGCCGAATGTGTCGTTGACAACTTTAAAGAAATCCAGGTCGATCAGCAAACATGAAAGGTCGGTTCCATATCTATTTGCACGGCTGAACTCCTTTTTTAGTATCTTATCCATTTGACGGTGATTGTATAATCCGGTGAGCCCATCCTGGATTGAAAGATCTTTTAACTGCTTTTTCTGTTTGTACAGGTCAAGGAAGATAGAGACCTTACTCCTTAATATGTACTTATTCACAGGTTTAAAAAGGAAATCAACAGCACCTGTTTCATAACCTCTGAATATATATTTCTCTTCATTTGCGGCAGTTACAAAAATAATGGGGACATGTTTGGTTTTTTCATTGCTTTTCATACGTTCGGATGTCTCAAAACCATCCATTCCAGGCATCTGAACATCAAGCAGGACAAGAGCAAAGTCATATTCCTCCATTAACTCCAAAGCTTTTTGGCCTGAATTTGCCTTTACTACGTTTAAGTCAAGGTCTTCCAATAATTTTGCCAGTAATGCCAAGTTTACCGGAACGTCATCCACAATAAGAATATCAAATTTATCATTTTTATCATTGTCATTCATGTTTTACTCCCAACTAGGAGAATGGTAACAGTTTAGTTTTATTAAATCCGCCCACGAAGACCTGAAGCGCGTTAACTATCAAAGAAAAAAAACCCTTCCCTTGATTTTTCATCACACCTTCATTCATCATAAGATATAATTTTTCAGAGAAGGTTTATCGAGTGCAATCCATTTGAGGTTTTTATTTCAGTATCCTGCGCCGGATAAAAAAACAAAAGCTCGAAGTTGCCTCTTCGGGCTTTTTAGTAAAGCTTCAGCAAATAACCCGGAAGCTCAAAAGCAATTATCCTTCTTTTTACTATGTTTATACAATCTTTATGCTATCTTTATACTATCTTTATACTATGTTTTCTGGATGTTTGCAAGGCCGGAGACATAATTTTTTTGAATCCTACTTTCCTTTTCTCCATCCATTGCTGATCAGAAAAATATTGCAAATACAGTGAAACCTTCTTTTGTTATAAATTATAACTTGGTTATAATTTATAGTTATTATTATTCGGCTTTTCTATTAATATTAGTCTCTCGCCTTCTCACCCTTAAAAGCAAATGGTTATCAGTATCTCTGACTAGGTCCTGTTATTTGTTAGAATCTTAATCTCCAATCATTCGCCTGTCATGAAATATGCCGATAAATTAGGAAATAATAAGAATAAAGTTGCCGATTAAATATATAGAAAATTATTTTATATTGTTGATTGGGTTTAGACTTTTCCCTTGGATTCTTAAATCTGGAATATATATGAGGCTGTTGATTTAGTCCAAAATTGAATAATTTTCTGAAAAATAGCAGTCATAACATTTTGTTTTTATTGAACTGCAATTTTGCCATTTTCTCAAAACCATAGTAAATCAACAGAGTCATATATCTTAACGATTTTGTCATTTTAATGATTATGAACATTATAATCAAATAAGTTTTTGAAATCAATCGTCATTTTGTTGCAACAGAACAAAAGATTGAAAGGAAGGAACAAAAAGGTGAAAAAAAACGTAATTATACTAATTTTGTTGGCTGTGATTGTTTTCGGCGGAATTCTGGGTTATCAATTTATTAGCAAAGAAAGGCAGAAGGTAGACAAAATATTAGAGGTCGCATGGAACAAAGTGCCAACAGTGAGGGAAATAGAGGTTAGCTTTTGGGAAGCTGCCAACGCTATATTTTATTATACGACTGATCCATCGGCGGTTAGTTTGAAACAGTACCAAAAGGAGGTCAGGGAGATTGACAAGTTTATGACTAAATACAAGGCCTTGATTGATACCGAAGAAGAGAAAAGGATAGCGGTCAAGCTCGAGAAGCTCTGGAAGGACAGTATAACTGAGGCTGAGGGACTTATAAAATTGCGTCAAAATATGATAGATATAACAAAAAAAGCGTGGGATTCTGTTCATGAAGCTGATGATATAATTGACTACAAAATTCAGCCCACTTTTATAGAAGGCATTCCTGATCTAATTGAGAAGGAAAAATTTGTGCGTGAAATAGAAGTAAGTATCTGGGAAGCTATCAACGCAACTAATTTTTATCTTTATAGCCACTCTGATGATGCCAGGAGAGAATTTCCCTTACAATTAGAAGATGTGAATAAATATTGGGAAATGTATAAGAAGCTTGATATAACAGCTACTGAAAAACCTTATATTAAGGAATTTGAGGATTTGTGGCAGCATTCTGTGGAACTTATGAAAGAGTGTAATACCTTAGCAGATGAGCTAAAGGAAAAAAAGCTTTCTTTTTGGAAATCTGTTCTCATCGTAGATGACGTATTTGATTTTGAAATTCAGGAATATATGAAAAAGAGAAGAGAAAAGAAAACAAGGCTGTAAGAAACTATGCCAGAGGGAATTTGGTTATGAGATTTTCAATTAAAGCAAAAATCGCAATTTTATGCGGTATGTTTTTGTTTATATTTATTCCATCTACATTATTTCTTATGAAAAACTTAACAAAAATTATAAAAATCTCTAGAGATACACATAATACCTTTGAGTGTGTGGTTGCCAAATCACAAAACCTTATTAAACATATTGTCGATATGGAGACAGGCCAACGAGGGTTTATTATTACAGGAAAAGACGAGTTTCTGGAGCCTTATAAAAAAGCCGTTAAAAACTTTGTAGGAACGTTGAGCCACTTACGCAAAGACTTATCAAATCACCCAAAATATTTAAAAATGCTAGAAGAAATAGAGCACATTCAATATGAATGGATTGGAGTCGCTGGGGAACCTGAGATTAATATGCGACGGGTAATTAACGAGGCCCAATTTAGCCTAAAGAGTATAGATGAGATGGTTCGGACGGGTAAAGGCAAAAAAATTATAGATAAGACTAGAGCAATCATAAGCACAATGTCAAAGGATTTCCAAAAATCCGGCAGAAAAGACAATCTTTTATTAACCACCCAAATAGGAAAGGATATAGTAGACTCTGAGTGTGGAGAAAGAGGCTTTCTCCTTGCAGGAAGAGATTGGTTTCTTGAGCCTTTTTACAATGGGCAAATAAAATTTTATAAACATACTAAAGAATTAGAAAAAATACTTCAAGGCGATAAGAAGAATCTTGAAAGATTATCTAATCTAAAGAAACTATATGAAGAATGGCTGGCTGAGGTTGCAAGGCCGGAGATTCATGCAAGAATAAGGTATGAAAAGGCCCCACGATCTATGGATGATATTACTAATTTACTTGCGGCGGGCACTGGAAAAAAAATTCTTGATGAATTAAGAAACTTGATAGATGAGTTTACTAATACCCTAACAAAAGATATAGAACAAAAAGTCTCTCAGTCAGAACGAACAGTAACAGAAATTAAAATCATTAGCTTTGCCGTATGCAGTGTTGGTATTTTGTTATCCCTTATTTTTTCATTTATTATAGGGAGATCAATCATAAATCCAATTAATACTTTGATAGCAGGAACTTACATAATTGGAAATGGTGATTTAACCCATAAGATAAACTTAAGGAATAAGGATGAATTAGCCATATTAGCGGATTCATTTAATAAAATGAGTGAGGGTTTGCAGAAGGCTATTGTCAAACGTGACCAAGAGATTACCGTGCGGATGAAAAGAGAGGAAGAACTCCGAGAAAGTAAAATACGTCGAGATAGTGAAATACGTCTGGCAGCAACCCTTGAAAGTATTGGAGATGCAGTAATAACTATTGATATGGAAAATAAAATTGCCTTGATGAACCCTATGGCTGAAGCATTAACAGGTTGGCGCTATGCTGAGGCGAAGGGAAAAGATATACAAGAAATATTCAATGTAATCAATGAAAAAATCCGCAAAGCAATAGAAGACCCGGTGCAGAAAGTGTTTCGGGAGAGAAGGATTATTGAACTTAGCAATGATAGTGTCCTAATTCCCAAAGGTGGTAATGAATATCCAATTGCTGCTAGCGCTGCTCCTATAATAACATCTCAAGGGGACCATATTGGAGTGGTTCTGGTGTTTAGAGATATAACAGAGAAACGTAAGGCAGAAAATGAACTTAAAAAAGCATTAGCTAAAGCTGAAGAATCCGACCGTTTAAAATCTGCATTTTTGGCCAATATGTCTCATGAGATAAGAACTCCTTTGAATCCTATTCTTGGATATACTGATTTGATGCTTGAAGATGAACTTTCAGATGAACATAGAGAAAATTTAGAAACCATAAAAGAGAGTGTAAATCTATTATTAGCAATCATTAATGATATTTTAGACCTCTCAAAAATTGAAGCTGGGCAAATTGAGGTAGAACAAGTTCCACTATCACTTGAGTCTATATTTAAAAATGTTAATTCTAATTATAAAACAGTCATAACTCATAAGCAGAAAGACATTACATTAAGAGAAAATTATCCTGATAATATAAGCAAATCAATCATAGCCGACCCTACAAGATTGCAACAGATAATGAATAATCTGGTGAGTAACGCTGTCAAATTTACAGATAGCGGATTTATTGAATATGGTGTTAGATTAAGAGATGAAAATAAATTAGAATTTTATGTAAGAGACACTGGAATTGGAATAGCTGAAGACAAACAAGAAGAAATATTTAGACCATTCCTGCAAGCAGATGTAAGTCATACAAGAAAATATGGAGGCACTGGGCTTGGGCTTACAATTTCCAAGAAATTAGTTGAGTTACTGGGCGGGGAGATTAAAGTGACATCAAATGTTGTCAGTAGCCATGGCACTACATTCTATTTTACAATTCCATATAAACCAATAGAAACAGAAACGAAAAATCTAAAAGAATATGCTGTTGTAAAATCAAGAAGTAGCTAAAACTATTTTAGAGAAGGTTGGATATAATGTAGTTTTATCAAATGATGGTAAAGAGGCAATTTCAGTATATAAATCTAATTCATCGATAGATTTGATTTTAATGGATATACAAATGCCGATTTTAGATGGTATTGAAGCAACTAAAGTGATTAGAGATATCGAAACACAAGAACAAAAAGAAAGAGTTCCAATAATTGCATTAACAGCCTTTGCAATGAAGGGTGACAGGGAAAAGTGTATCGATGCCGGAATGGATGACTACGTTACCAAGTCAATGAAGGCAAATGAATTGCTTGGCAGCATAAAGAAGATAATAGGAATTCCTGCTCAAAATATCATGAATGATAAATTAAAAGCAAAGGGATAACCACATTAACAAGAAACTCAAATGATTACCTATGAATATAATTACCTCGACTACTACGATCTTAAGGGAAGGGATTAATACCTTTATGTAATCGGATGCCATAGGATTATCTCTTGAGATAATCCTATTTCCCCTTGTATTTTTGTAAAAAAAATTTCTATTTGACGATTATGTTGCGAGTATATTTCGGATTGAAGTCCATGAAGTCAATTAAAAAGTATAAGCAGTCTTTCTTTTTAGCCTTTGGACAAAAAATTGAACACCCGGTGTTCGATTCCATTCCATTTATCGGTGCCTGGGGGAAAGTGAGCAATATGAACCGCTCATATCTATTGGCCATTACATTTATTTTTCTGTCATTTCCAGCGAGAAATTCAAATAGGCATGGATATTGCTATGGATGAATCTCATACTAATCATAACGCTATTAGTATATTTAATAAATGAGGGATAAATAGTTTCGCTAAAAAATCATAGGATAAAGGCGCTATTTGTATAGTTTATTTTCAACGTATTTGCCGGAGAGGATCTTTTTTCTCTGTAATAGAGGAATGTTAAGATGGATAGATCAAAAATTTTATTCTTATTTGAAAGCTTACTTTTGGTCTGCCTGATTTGTTTCTTAAGTTCGATAGACTCAACCGGATATATACGTTGTCATCGTAGTGATGTTTGTGAATTTTCAAAAAATTCAAAGGAATTAAGCCAAACACAAATTGCAGTTATAAATAAGAGGGCAAACCACCTTCCCCTCGCACGGGAATGCCCTTTATTTGTTTCCTTATATATTTTTAGTAAACACATTAAACCATACAACCATCCAAAAACTATGTGTTCACCTCCTGAGAAGGGGGATAACATCTTGATTTATCATCAAAAAAATATTTTCCCTTCAACAGGAAATTACCAATCTTTTCAAGCCCTTCAGATCTTAAATATTTCTATTATACGATCCTGAGATACTCCTTCTATAAAAGTCAAAACAATTTAAAAGGTAACAAATTTAACTATCTCTGATGTAATGTTACCCTTTGTTTTACAGTTGTTTGTTGGTTGTTATGACAAGTAAAAGGCGATAGTCATATAAAATAAAATCGCTCATATTTATCTGACAACGTAATTAGGAGTAAAAAAATTGAGAACTGCCTTGAAATCAAAAAGTTATGATTATTTTATTTTTTTCAGGATTTATTTAAACACTGTCAGCTAATAAATATGAGTGAATAAAATAGTATGCTTGAAAGGTGTTGATTATGAGTCTATTAAATTTTTTTCGTCCAAATTGGAAGCATTCTGATAAGAAGGTTCGCCTTCGTGCCGCAGAGGGACTGGATAACCAAAAAAAACTCGCATGGATCGCCTGGAACGATTCTGAGGAGGATATTAGAAAGACCGCTGTAAAAAAGCTGGAAGACCAAAATTTTCTTACCGAGATTGCCGGAAGCAATATGAGTTATGACGTCAGGTGTAAGGCGGCCGAGCGGTTGAAAAACCGGGATTTGCTTGTGAAAATTATTAAAGAAGAAACACTTATGGAGGATGACACTGTTTTCAACATTCGCCGGGAAGCAGTGAAAAAGCTGGTAGATCAAAATATTTTGGCCGACATTGCCAAAAATGCCAAGGATAAAAGAATTCGCCTGGAAGCAGTGAAGAAATTGAAAAATCAAACTATTTTAGTAGACATTTTTAAAAACGATAAATGCTTAGATATTCACAAAATAATAATAGCGTGTATAAATGATCCAGCTATTTTGGTAAATATTGCCAAAAGCGAAGCTGTGTTGGCTGACATTGCCATAAATGTTAAGGATAAAAAAATACGCCGAGAAGCAGTGAAAAGGATGAAAGATCAAACTATTTTGGCAAATATTGCCATAAACGATGAGAGTTGGTATGTTCGCCAAGAAGCAGTAAAAAAGCTGGGGGATCAAGCTGCTCGGGCAAATATTGCTAAAAACGATAAAGATGAATTTGTTCGCCGGGAAGCAGTGGAAAAGCTGGAAGATCAAACTATTTTGGCAGACATTGCCAGAAACGATGAGAGTTCATATGTTCGTAAAGGAGTAATAGCCCGTATAAAAGATCAAGCCATTTTGCGAGCTATTTTGGTAAACATCTCTAAAAATGATAAAGATGATCCGGACGTTCATGAAAAGCTAATAAGCTGCGTAATGTATCGTATAAAAGACCAAGCTATTTTGGCAGACATTGCCATAAACGATGCGAGTTCGTATGCTCGCCTGGAAGCAGTGAAAAAGCTGGAAAATCAATCTGCTCTGGCAGATAGTGCTAAAAACGATGAAGATGTATTTGTTCGCCAAGAAGCAGTGGAAAGGCTGGAAGATCAGACTGCTTTGGCAGATATTGTTAAAAATGATAAGGATAGAAGAATTCGCCAAGAAGCAGTGAAAAGGATGAAAGATCAAACTATTTTGGCAGACATTGCCAGAAACGACAAAGATTCATCTATTCGCCATGAGGCAGTAAAAAAATTGCAAGATCAAGATACTCTGGCAGATATTGCCAAAAACGATAAAAGTGTACATATTCTCAAAGAAGCAGTGAATAAGCTGGAAGATCAAGCTGCTCTGGCAGATATTGCTAAAAACGATGAAGTTAGTTTCTGGGTTCGTAGAGAAGCAGTGAAAAGGTTGGAGGATCAATTTACTTTAGCAGACATTGCCAGAAACGATAGAGACTTATCTATTCGCCATGAGGCACTAAAAAAATTGCATAATCAAGCTGCTCTGGCTGACATTATTATAAGCGATGAAGATTCATCTATTCGCCAAGAGGCATTGAAAAGGGTGAAAGATCGAGCTGCTCTGGCAAACATTGCTAAAAATAATGGAGTTCCAGTACATGATCGTATAGAAGCAGTGAATAAGTTGGAAGATCAAGCTGCTCTGGCAGATATTGCCGGAAATGATGAAATTATCATATGGATTCGCCAGAAAGCAGCCAAGAAGCTGAAAGACCAACCTGCTTTAGACGACATTGCTAAAACCCATGAAGCGGTATTAATTAATCTTATCTAAATTGATTTTGTGATCCAGTTGACTGATTTAGATCCGGCAGTTATAGAGATAATATGGTTCCGAAACCAATAATGCTCAATTGTCCAAAGCTGGTGATCGTAATCCAAGATAAGATGCCTATCGTCCAAAATAGTTGTCACCCTACATTTTTTTAAATCTTTAATTCCGGCCCCTGTAACCTTTACTGCCGCTTCTTTGGCTGTCCAATAGCGATAGAAAAATTCCCACGTAGGTTCTGCACAAAGCTGCCATTCCTCGGGAGATGCCAAGTGATTAAAGAGTTGGCGGCTGTTGCGGGGGGTAATCTCTTCCACATCAATCCCAATTTTTTCTCTATTGACTACAGCGGCAACACAATGGGTTTTGTGAGATAGAGACCAATAAATTCCGTTGGAAGGAAGGGGTGCACCTCTTTCATCTTTGGTCAGGGGGCCAAGAGTAACCCCGCTTTGTTGGGCGCTATAGGCTAAGGCTTTTCGCGCCATTGTTTGAAGAAAAGCAACTTTTTCACGTCCCGATAATTTTTCGCAATTCTGTTCCGCGATAATTGAAATTACCGGATAAAGTGTAATAATAGATGAAGTCATAAGAAAAATGAGATTATGCCTTATTAATGCGTTTTCCGGTCTTTTTTGGGCGGCGTTAAAAATTTTTTAATTTTTTCAATATCCCTCAGAATATCTTCCATTAAAAGGCTGTTTATCGTAAATTTATAATCATATTTTTTTTCGATAGCCTTAATTTTTTCTTTAACTTCTTGATAATTTACAAGCAGTTCACGCATTTTGGTAAAGGTACGCATAATCTGAATATTAACTTGAATTGCTTTTTCACTATTAAGAACGCTGGAAAGCATAAGAATTCCATGTTCAGTAAATGCATAGGGTAAATACTTTGCATGTTCTCCTCTTTTTAAGGTGCCAAATTGGTACCTTAAAGATTTATACTCTTCTTTTGTTAATTCAAACATGAAGTCTTCAGGAAAACGATCAATATTTCTTTTAACTGCTCTTTTAAGTTGCTTAGTCTCTACTTCATAGAGCATGGCTAGATCCCGATCCAACATTACTTTTTTCTTTCTGATAAAAAAAATATTATTTTGTATTGCTTCTTGGGGAATTAAATTTGAATCCATGTAAACTACTCCCGCCGTCCAGACATTTTTATACCAAATTCAGGTAACAACTTGGGCAACACTTGTCTAAATATATCTCCCTATTTTAGTCTTTTTACTTATAGTTACTTGTAGACATTTTATATATATAACACTTTGGGAAATATAGGCTTTCTTATTTAATTCAATACCATTCTCTTTACTTGTTATTACTATTGAGTAGCTTTATTAATCCGCATTGCCTGTTGAATTATATTCTTGTCAAAATAATTGACCGACATGCCGGCATCGACAATCAATGTTTGCGCATTAATACCGCTTGAACGGCTGCTTAAAAGAAAAGCTGCGGTATCAGCGACTTCACTGGTGGCTAAGGCATGTTTACGCAAGGTTAACTGTTCGGCGAACAGGTAATAATCAATATACCCGGGTATCCCGGCAGAGGATGATGTTTTTAATAAACCTGCGCCCACAGCATTAAATCGAATCCGGGAAAAATCGCTGAATGACTTGGCCAAAAAGCAAATAGCGGAATCTAACGCTGCTTTAACAGGCGCCATAAAACCATAACTTTCAGCAGCCATTCGGGTGGTGGAGATAGAGATGGTTACTACTGATGCATCCTGTTCTAAGATGGATTGAAAAGCATGAGCGATCCGGATTAAGGAATAGCAGGAAATATCAACAGCTTGAAGAAAATCCTTTTTACCTGTCTCATGAAAGGGTTTCACACCCTCACTATAGTTGGCAAAAGCAATGGAATGAACAAAACCGGCCAGGGAATCATATTCATTTTTAATTTCAGAAGCCAGCTTATCAATATCTCCTTCTTTTCCCACATCGCACACATAGATAGGCTGGTGAGGGAGAAATTTACGAGCAGTCTCTTGGATTGCTGAAGATTTTACCGCATAAATAACCTCGGCCCCAATTTGCTCTAATACTTTTCCTACATGGAAGGCTACACTTTTTTTATTGGCCACCCCAAAGATCAGGATTTTTTTTCCTTCCATGGCTAAAAAACTCATTTTCTCTCTCCTCTTTAATCCTACA
This sequence comes from Pseudomonadota bacterium, assembly GCA_030625085.1. Lineage (GTDB taxonomy): Bacteria > SZUA-182 > SZUA-182 > DTGQ01 > DTGQ01 > DAOURK01. The sequence goes on along the minus strand of DAOURK010000021.1, from coordinate 25,809 downwards.
ACGTCACTTACCATTGTAAGATGTCATTTCGAGAAGCAAAGCGACGAGAAATCTTATTATAAAACAAATGGTTAAAGATTTCTCCCTTCGGTCGAAATGACAAATGTTGTTGTGGGGTTAATATCTATAAATTTTTATAAAAATGATTTCATAATCGATATTTAAACAAAAGTAGCGCAGGGCTTTAGCCATGCCAAAATGCAGGGCTAAAGCCCTGCGCTACAGTATAAAATTTAATATCTGAAAATCTATATATATATTTTGTTTATGCTATAGATTCTTTGAAAAATACGTCTAAAAATCAATATATTAGACGGTATTATTTCTCATCGTGCAGGCAAATTTAGCACTCACCACTGTTTTACCTGCAACTATTGTCTTTCCTTTAAGAAAATATACACCATTAATAGTCTCGATTATTTCTACTTCTGTTTCCAATACATCACCAGGCTTAACGAGTTTACGAAATTTGACATCCTGGATTCTGGTAACCACCGGAATACTATTGTCACTACAAAGAATTTTTTTTGAGATTAATATGGCACCTGATTGTAATATAGATTCACAGATTAATACCCCTGGCATAATAGGGTTTCCCGGGTAATGACCTTCAAAGAAAGACTCTTCCGGCAAAATATTTTTCGTGGTTTTAATCCGGTTTTCCGAAAGTTCTTGAACAGCATCAACAAATAAAAAGGGGGGCCGATGAGGAATGGCTTGATAAATTTTTTCCATATCCATTTTTACAGACCTCCTGTTACTTCCAGAGTTGTTCCGGTAATATAAGATGCCTCATCAGAAGCAAGGAAAAGCACAGCCTGGGCTATTTCCCTGGTGGTCCCAAACCGTTTCATAGGGACCTCCTTTTGGTATTCTACCCACTTTTTTTCCGGAAGATCTTTAAGAAATTCAGTATCAATAAAACCGGGAGATACACAATTTACTGTAATACCTTTGGTAGCTACCTCTTTTGAGAGAGAACGGGTTAAGGCCACCAATCCGGCCTTGGAAGCTGCATAATTAGCCTGGCCCGCAAAACCAATTTTCCCGCTGGGTGAAGTAATATTGATTATTTTACCATATTTCTGGCTGATAAAATTACGTACGGCAAATTTACACATATAAAAAGTGCCTGATAGATTGGTTTCAATCACTTCCTTCCAGTCAGCTTCTCTCATCATCCCGACAATAGCATCTTTTCTGATTCCGGAATTGTTGACTAATATTTGAAAGGTCGAATACTTAGATTCCAGATAGCGATAAAATTCTTTTACCTGACCATGATCGGACACATCAATTTGTTGAAAATCTACATTTTTTGAAAATTTTTGATTTTCTTCAAGAAACTTTTCTACTGCGGCCTTATTGGAATGATAGATCCCGATTACATGAGCTCCAGAACGAAGAAATAATTCAGCAATACCTTTGCCAATACCCCTTCCTGCGCCGGTTACAATAACCTTTTGTCCTGAGAAATCAAACATATCTACTCCTGAATTAATAATTCGTCATATATTTATCAATATCATTGGCTGCAATAGCTCCATAATTAGCAGCTCCCAACCAGCCGGACATGATTATGCCGACTGAACCAGCATGAAACAGGCCTCCAATTTGTTTTTGGAGTCCTGTGCTTACCTTCAAGCCCTCAAACTTAGTTCCAAAAGAAGAGCCCTTCAAGTGCAAGGTGTAGCGTTGAAAAGTTTTTGGGGTAGCTGCCTCAACATAATCAATTTCAGCCCTGACCCCTGGTAGATATTTTTCCAGGCAGGTAAGGGTATCTTCAATTAATTCTACTTTTGAGCTTTGGTATTCTTCAGGAGAAAGGGAGCTCCAGTCCTCATAATTAGCATTGCTTGAGGCAACAATAGTAAATCGGTCAGAATCAGGACGAATGGCTGGAGTGTAAAAGGAAAAAGTTCGACTGGTAGTCCTTTTACTCAAAAGTTCAGTAGGATCAAACTTTTTCGCCTCGGAAGTGAAAAGCAGATCTCCCACATAATCGATTTTTTCCCCTTGTCGGATACCTATGTAAACCTGACAACTGCTGTTATTTACCTTTACCTTGCTAGACTCTTGCAAAAAATCTTTAGAAAAATATTCATCTCCCACCAGATCATGAATGGTAGACAACAAGTTAGCATTTGATAATATTGCACGGCAGTGTATAACTCTTCCATTCACCTTAAGACCGGTTATTTTTTGATTTTCAATTAAAATTTTTTCAGCCGTACAATTCAAACAAATGTCTGCCCCATTTTTTCCTAATTCACCTAATATTTGCCGCAAAAAGTGATCAGTGCCTCCCCGGAAAGTAAAAACACCTTTGTTCATAAAATTGGAGAAAACAATCCCATAGGTGATAGCAGGGTCATCTAAATTGGAACCGTTGGCATAGGTAATAGGTTCCATTAACAACCTCATTACATCATCACGACCGGGAAAGAATTTCTCAAATAATTCACCTGTGGTCATAGTTTGATCATCATAAAAATCCATTTTATGTACGGTTCGAAAAAAATCATCCACTCTTTCTCTTGCAATCCCAAATCGTTTCCGGAGGATTCCGGTAAAATCCGGGGTGTCGAAGGTAGTAGAAAAAGAAAATTGAGGGTTATCAAATCGAATTGCTTTTAATTGGATAATAGATTCGGCAATTTCAGGGGACCAGTATTTTCGGCACGTTTTAATCATACCAACAGGGAAGCCATGGAGAGAGACATCAAAGATATGGCCTCCTTTTCTCTTAAACCAAGTAGCTAATCCTCCGGGCTTAGAGTGTTGCTCAACAATTAAAACCGCATATCCTAATTTTGCTAAACGATTAGCCGCAGTCAATCCGGCTAATCCACTGCCAATGATTACAATGTCATATTCTGTCTTTTTATTATTAAGGGGATCTGTCATTTTTTTAAGCTGATAAATAAAATAAAAATTTTGAATTTTCCGTTTTAAATAATTAACTATAGTGCAGGGCTAAAGCCCTGCTTTATTCATTCTAAAAACAATTTTTTTAGGGCTAAAGCCTCCCCATCACACAAAAATGTTACATAAAAATGTTGAAATGAGATTTGCTGATATCCTTTTATTATAGGTCATTATTGGTAATAATTATTAGCCAACGAAATAGAAAATGCAATTTTTTTTTATAGTGTTAAAAAAGTAAGAGCACCATTATATTATATTTAACATTGTAGTTGCAAGATTGGTTATGCGTTTATTTTTTTATAAGTTTTTCCAGGACTATTTTACAGATTCAAATTCTCCTGGTATTATTAGAAATGTAGAAAATTTATCCGGCCCTCATATTCCTTAGAAGGAGATGCTATATGTCAACGCGGAAAGTCAAAGATTTCTTTTGCACTGCTGTATCGGAAAAAGTTAAAATAAGTTTAAAAGTTAAACCTACTCTTAGTCGAACATTTAAAAATGAACTGTATGTGCAATGTGATCAATTTGAATGCCAATATATAGACGAAAACATTCTTCCCTGTCCATTAACACTCGCTCTTTTTGCTAAAGAGATTGAAGATCGGGAAGCAAGAAGAAAGGCCAGAAAAGAGGAAGAGGCAGAATATTATTAGAGATTAACGTTGGCATAACGTTTACCAACTGATTCCATAATCTTCATACTTATTTCCATAATGATAATTGATGGATTCGTAAAAAGTCATTTTTGGTAAATTTGTCATTTCGACCTACGGGAGAAATCTTATGTTTTTCAGCATGTTGTGCGATAAAAATTTTTCACATCCGTTCGAAATGACAACTTAATGAGACTTTTTACGAAACCATCAACTGTTGCTATTTTGATTTGCATGTTGCTTTTTACCCAATTCTTATGGTAATATCCCCGCTTTATATCACTCAATTATTTCAATTAGTATGATAACTATGCTATAATAATAATTTAACCATTTCGAAAGGAGAATTATTAAGGGGTTACTATGATCAAGGATTTAACCAAGGTTCGGAATATTGGAATCAGTGCGCACATTGATTCGGGAAAAACCACACTTACTGAACGAATTCTTTATTATACCAAAAGAATTCATGCTATTCATGAAGTTAAAGGCAAAGATGGCGTGGGAGCAACCATGGACTCGATGGAGTTGGAAAAGGAACGAGGAATTACTATCGCTTCAGCAGCCACCTTTTGTACATGGAAAGATCATTTTATTAATATTATCGACACTCCGGGGCATGTAGATTTTACTATTGAGGTTGAGCGTGCCTTGCGTGTATTGGATGGCGCTGTCTTAGTGCTGTGTGGTGTCGGGGGTGTCCAGTCCCAGTCCATTACTGTGGATCGTCAGATGCGTCGTTATAGTGTCCCCAGAATCGCCTTTGTCAATAAATGTGACCGGTCCGGCGCTAATCCCATCAGGGTTGTTAATCAATTGCGGGATAAGCTGAATCATAATGCTGTAGCTATGCAAATCCCAATCGGACTTGAGGCCAATTTTGAAGGAATAGTTGATTTGATCATCATGAAAGCCATGTATTTTGATACTTCTCAGGGAGAAAATGTTCGTATTGAAAAAATTCCGGATGATTTACTAGAGCGGGCTGAAATAAAAAGGGAAGAAATGCTTGATGCGGTTTCTTTATTTTGTGATGAATTGACTGAAGCTATTATCGAAGAACGGGTAACTGAAGATCTTATCATCCAGGCCATTCGGAAAGGAACCCTGTCTTTGGAGTTAACGCCGGTATTTATTGGATCTGCTTATAAAAATAAGGGTGTTCGCCCCTTGCTGGACGCTGTATGCAGATATCTTCCAAATCCTGAGGATATTCAAAATGAGGCCATGGATTTAAGCAATGGCGGTGGAAATATTATTTTGTATCCTGATTCAAATAAACCCTTAGTTGCCCTGGCTTTTAAGTTGGAAGAGGGCAGATATGGGCAATTGACCTATGTTCGGGTTTATCAAGGTACACTCCGCAAGGGAGATATCATAGTGAATGCCCGCAATGGAAAGAAAGTAAGAGTAGGGCGCCTGACGCGTATGCATGCAGATCAGATGGAGGAGATTACTGAAAGTGACAGTGGCGATATTGTCGCTCTTTTTGGCATAGATTGTGCCTCCGGCGATACCTTTACCTCCGAGGAAATTAACTATACCATGACTTCTATGCATGTTCCCGAACCTGTAATTAAACTTAAGATTGCAGCTATAGATAACAAATCTCAAGTCAATATGTCCAAAGCCTTGAATAGATTCACCAAAGAGGACCCTACCTTTCGTTCTTATACTGATCACGAAACAGATGAAACCATCATCTGCGGCATGGGAGAGTTACATCTTGATGTTTATGTTGAACGAATTCGCAGAGAATACAAGGCAGAGGTTGAAACAGGCATACCTGAGGTTGCCTATCGGGAAGCTATTTCCAGAAGAGCGGAATTTAATTATATCCATAAAAAACAAACCGGCGGGGCAGGTCAATTCGGCAGAGTAGCCGGCTTTATGGAACCAAGTCAGGAAGAATATATTTTTGTTGATAAGATTACTGGCGGATCGATTCCAAGAGAATATATTTCCTCTTGTGATAAAGGTTTCCGGTTCTGCTTACTAAAAGGGAAGTTGATTGGATACCCTATTACCGGTATTCAAATTACCATTAATGACGGATCTTCCCATGCGGTTGATTCTTCGGATATAGCCTTTCAACAAGCAGCTAAGGGAGCATTCCGACAGGCTTATGATAAAGCCAGGCCAATTATTCTGGAGCCGATTATGAAGGTCTCGGTTGAAGGCCCTTCGGAATTTCAGGGCGTTGTTATTGCGGGATTAAATCAACGTCGGGGTATTATTATCAGTACTTCTGAAGATGGAATATGGAGTGTTGTTGATGCTGAGGTGCCTTTAGCGGAGATGTTCGGGTATGCAACAGTTTTACGATCAAGTACCCAAGGTAAGGCTGAATTTACCATGGAATTTTACAAATACAGCCCCGTGCCGCAAAATATCGCTGAAGAATTGAAAAAGAAATATCTGGAGAAGAATCTAAAACAATCCAAAAAATAAAGAAATAAGAAACAAAAAATACTATGAGAAAGGAGATCTAATGCTTCTTCGTGAAATGGGACAAAAAAGTCCTGTTAGAATTTTTGAAAAGTCTATCCATGGAGGCTTAGGCAAGGGTAATATCGGGGCTTTTATGGCCAGGGCCGGGGTCGGTAAAACAGCCTGCCTGGTTTATCTTGCCTTGGATGAAATGGTGAGAGGAAATAAGGTGTTGCATTTTGGGGTTGAAAAGAGTGTAAACAAAATTAGGGCCTGGTATAATGAAATTGCCAATCACCTGGTCGAATTTTTTCATTTAACAGACATTGCTGAATTGCACGAACTGATTGAAAAAAATCTTATTATTATGAGTTATGTAAACCACTCCTTTACCCCTGATAAAATGAAGGCTGGTATTCAGAATGCTGTTAATCAAGGTAAATTTATGCCGCAAATGGTAATAGTTGATGGCTTTGATTTTGAAAACGCTACCAGGGAAGAGGTGGAAATATTAAAAAAAATTGCCCAAGAATTTAATTTAGAAGTATGGTTTGCAGCTAGAATTCATCGAGAAAATGCCATATTTAAAGGCCATATTCCGGCTCCCTATGATCAATTTGAGGATCAGTTGAGTGTTATTGTTTTATTGGAGCCAATTCAGGATGCTATTTTTATGAAACTTTTAAAGGATCATAATAATCCGGACTTAGCCAATCTACACCTTAAATTAGATCCCAAAAGCCTTCTGATAAAACACCGCTATACTTAAATAAACTAAAAGAATAACTCCTCTCCGCAGCAAGCTGTGAATAATTTAATAGTATAGAAATTTTTATTTTATTTATGCGGCATCGGAGCAATTTTTTTACCCTGAAAACGCATTTTGAAAAATAGGCTTTACTGAAAAAGGCAAAATTTTTATCTTCAGGGCTGAACAATTCGTTCATGAGCGTTTAGACAGGATAAACTGGATTAAACAAGATAAAAAAAGAAAAATTTCATAAATCTTGATAATTCTGGCTAATTAAATAAATTTAAATAAAATCAGTCACTTTCATAACGAGATAATTTTCGGGGAATTAGACCCTAAAAGAGATAAAAGCAGGAAAGACAAATTATAAAACAGTTAAAGGCTGAGCTTTGAGTATCAAGGTATATTCAATTACTCAGCCTTTTTAATTGGAAAAGGGGCGAATTCTAATTTAAAATTAAAGGAATAGATTTTATTTTTGATAACCGAATAAATATATTATTTTTATACAGCTTTATTTTATATGTAGCGCAGGGCTTTAGCCCTGCCAAAAAAAAATCAATTTTATGATATTCTAAGCAAAAAAACTATGGCCCTATGCTATAGGGAGCATTTTTTTTGGTCTAATAGCCCGAAATGAAAGGTGCTGAACGAAAGGAGAAAAAGGATATGTGTAGATTGGGTTTGGCCTTCAAGAGTTTTTTTTCTATCCTTAAGAATAAGGAAAAAGCACAAAAAATCCGGCGTATTCTCTCTGGAGCACCTTCTGAGGGTATTCAAATACTTTCTATTTTACAAAGAGAGGGAAGACTCGTTGATTTTCTTGAGGAAGATGTTTCACGATATTCAGATTCTCAAATTGGTGCGGCTGCTCGAACTGTACACTCCGGTTGCAGGAAAGCCCTGGAAGAGATTTTAACCATCGAAGCTATCCAAAAGGAATCTGAAGGGAACATAATAACCATAGAAAAAGATTTTGATCCTGCCTCTATACGGCTGACTGGTCATGTATTTGGTGACCCTCCCTTTACAGGGATATTAAAGCATCATGGCTGGCGTATTATGGGCATTACATTCCCGGATGTAGCAAAAGGGCAGGGCGTTGATATAATTGCACCCGCTGAGGTGGAGATTACCAAATTGCCGGAAGAGAATGGAGGGAAAAGGCGGACTTAGAGCATAGGGCGTAAGGCTTAGGGAAAAAGAAAGGCGTAGGGAAAATGGCTTAGGGCATAGTGCTTAAGGCTTAGGGGAAAGAGAAGGGCGTAAGGCATAAGGCTTAGGGCATAACGCGTAAGGCATAGGGGATAGGATATGAGGGAATAATGAATCCTATGAGGGCAGGAGTACTTTGATGAATGATTCGCGATATATAGTGGGTATCGATTTAGGCACTACCAACTGTGCAGTCAGTTTTATTGACAGGAATTCCTTTACAGAGGAAAAGGGGGCCCTTGAAATACAGTATTTACCAATCCCTCAATTAGTTCATGAAGGATCGGTACAAAGCAGGAATCTCCTTCCCTCTTTTTTATACCTCCCTGGCCAATATGACTTGCCTGAAGGGAGTCTGGATCTTCCCTGGGCTTCAAATCAAAATTTTGTTGTTGGTGAATTAGCCGAAAAACGAGGAGCAGAAGTTCCCCAGCGGTTAGTTTTTTCAGCTAAATCATGGCTATGTCATGGAAAGGTGGATCGAAAAGCTCCCATCCTGCCCTGGGGTAGTCCCCGGGAAACAGAAAAGGTTTCACCTCTGGAGGCAACTAAACGTTATCTGGAGCATATCCGCGAAGCCTGGAACCATCTGAAGGGTGAAAATGATGAGAAAAATTTCCTTTATAATCAGCAACTTTTTTTGACTGTGCCAGCCTCCTTTGATGCCGTGGCTAGAGAACTGACCGTAGAGGCTGGCCAGATGGCCGGTTTGGAGAATATTATTTTATTGGAAGAGCCCCAGGCGGCCTTTTATTCCTGGCTTCATGCCAATGAAAAATGGCGAGCAAAAGTTAAACTGGGAGATTTGATTTTGGTTTGTGATATGGGAGGCGGCACAACCGATTTAAGTCTCATTGCAGTAGATGAAGAAGCCGGCAATCTGGTTTTAAATCGAGTGGCTGTTGGAGAGCATATTTTATTGGGTGGTGATAATATGGATTTAGCCCTGTCGGTGACTCTTCAAAATAAGATGAAAGAAGAGGGAATATCAGACTTAGATACATGGCAAAATCGGGTCTTATGGCAGAATTGTCGAATAGCTAAAGAAACCATTTTAAACGACTCGTCCTGTCAGGAGTATTCTATTACTATCCCTGGTCATGGAAGTAATTTAATTGGCGGGACCCTATCTACTCAATTGAGTCGCCAGATGATAGAATCGGTTTTGCTGGGTGGATTTTTCCCTGAATGCAGAGCGAAAGATCGTCCTAAAATGCAGAGCGCTATTGGATTACAGGAATGGGGATTGCCCTACGCCGCCGATGCTGCTGTTACTCGACATATAGCTAATTTTCTCGGATCTCAACGTCAGGCTTTAGCCCAGTTCCCTGAATTGCGCAAGTTGAATCCCGGGAAAAAGTTCATTCATCCTACTGCCGTTCTTTTTAATGGGGGTGTTTTTAAAGCCGAGTTGCTTCAAGAAAAATTAATCACTATTTTGAATAGTTGGATAGCTGAAGAGGGCGGAAGTGCTGTAAAGGTTTTAAAGGAAACTGATTTAGACATGGCGGTTGCCTATGGAGCGGTTTCTTATGGTTTGGCTCGCAGTGGGCAAGGTATCAGGATTCGAGGAGGGGCTGCCCATTCATATTATATTGGCATTGAAACCTCTATGCCCTCAGTTCCCGGATTTACTCCTCCAATGAAAGCCCTGTGTGTCGTACCTTTTAGCATGGAAGAAGGAACAGAGGTAGAGGTCCCGGGGCAGGAATTTGGACTGATTGTAGGTGAATCTGTTGAGTTCCGATTTTTGGGATCTTCAACCAGGCGCGAGGACATGACTGGAGATTTAATTGAAAAGTGGCAGCAAGAGATTGAAGAAATCACCTCCTTAAAGACAGAGTTAACTTTAGAGGGTGAAGAGGGCACAATTATTCCCGTTCGCCTTCATGCTCATCTTACTGAAATTGGGATTTTGGAGTTATGGCTTGTTGCCAGAGACGGACAAAACCGCTGGAAATTAGAGTTTACTGTTCGAAAGCCAATGCCATCAACGTAATCAGTTTACCTATCCCCTGCACCCTAAGCCCTATCCCCTACATCCTTCTTTCCCCCTACGACCTTAGCCCTATACTGTAAGCCCTTCGCCTTTTTTAATTGCCTGCTTAAATCACTTTCTGTTATAATTTTTTAAAAAATGTGGTAATCTTTTATGGAAATTAATAATGATGCTCTCGTAAAAAGTCGGATATTGCAAATCTGTCATTTCGACCACATTCACTAAGTTCAGTGTAAACTCCGGGAGAAATCTTATATTTTTCAACACATTGTCTTGTTTAGATTTTTCACATTCTTCTAAATGACAACTTAATGAGACTTTTTACAAGACCAGCAATAATGACTTAATTAATGTAATCATCATCACAATTATAATAATAAAAAGGAGTAAATTGAATCATGCGGATACTATCCGGAATTCAACCCTCGGGCGCCTTTCATCTTGGTAATTATTTTGGCATGATGAGAAAAATGATTGAATACCAGGAGCAACATGAGCTTTTCTGTTTTATGGCAAATCTTCATGCCATGACTACAGTAAAGGATGGGGAGTTATTAGCTAAACAAACTCTGGATGCAGCTACAACTTTTTTGGCTTTGGGCTTGAATCCTGAAAAATCTACTTTCTGGGTTCAGTCTGAGGTGAAAGAAGTGACCTTACTCACCTGGATTTTATCCAATTATATTTCTATAGGATTATTGGAGCGGTGCCATTCTTATAAAGATAAAATTTCCAGAGGATTTAGCCCAAATGCCGGATTGTTCACCTATCCTATTTTGATGGCTGCTGATATCCTTCTGTTTCAGTCGGATAGAGTGCCTGTAGGTAAAGATCAAAAACAGCACCTGGAGGTGACCCGCGAAATTGCCATAAGATTTAATAATCAGCATGGCCAGGTATTCACTATTCCTGAACCGGAAATAAATGAGGAGGTTGCTGTGGTGCCCGGAATTGACGGCCAAAAAATGTCGAAATCCTATAATAATACCATTGAGATTTTTATTGATAAAAAACAATTAAAGAAAAAGGTCATGAGTATTGTCACTGATTCTAAAACCCTGGATGAGCCAAAGAATCCTGATAATTGTAATGTTTTTAAATTATATAGCTTATTTCTTTCCAAAGACGATAGCGAAGCCTTACGTCAAAGATATTTGCAAGGTGGCCTGGGATATGGAGATGTGAAAAAGGAATTGCTGGAAACCATCTGGAATTATTTCGAACCCTACAGGGAAAAGAAAAGGGCTTTGGATGAGGATAGTGAATCTGTAAAAAAAATTTTGGAAATTGGCGCTGAAAAGGCCCGAGCTGTTGCTGTGCAAACGATGAAAGAAGTGTGCCGAAAAGTCGGCGTTTAAAAAAGGGACTTTTTTTCAGCATTTTTATGAAACATCAGCAAAAATATTTTCCTCAAGAAAATCAATCCCCATTTATAATCGGCATTGACCTTGGCACCACCAATTGTGCTGTTGCCTATGTCAAGACTGACTCAGGCCAAGAAGAAAATATTCAAATTTTTAATATTCTGCAGTTGGTTTCCGAGGGAAACCTGTCCCATCTGCCTTTACTCCCTTCATATCTGTATCTACCTAGCCAACATGAGTTGTTACAGGAAAATATTCGCCTGCCCTGGAATAGCGAGATAAATTTTGTTGTTGGAGAATTGGGGAAAAAGCTTGGCGCTCAGGTGCCGGCTCGTCTGGTTTCATCTGCCAAATCGTGGCTCTGTCATGCAGGCGTAGATCGCAAGGCAGCTATCTTACCCTGGGGTGCAGGCAAGGATTTAATAAAACTCTCTCCTGTTGAGGCATCTTCCCGCTATTTACAGCATATCAAAAACAGTTGGGACCATCAAATGGCTCAGGGGAAAAAGGAGTATTTGCTGGAAAATCAAATGATTATTTTAACTGTTCCCGCCTCCTTTGATGAAGCAGCCAGGGAATTAACCTTAGAGGCCGCTCAAAAAATTGGCCTCAGGAAAATCACTCTATTGGAAGAGCCCCAGGCAGCCTTTTATTGCTGGATTGCTACCAACTGTGACACCTGGCATCACCATTTACATAATGGTCAAATTGTCCTAATTTGTGATATGGGAGGAGGGACCTCCGATTTCAGCTTAATCAGCGTACAGGAAGAAAAGGGGAAACCCCTATTTACCCGTGTGGCTGTGGGCGATCATTTGATTTTAGGTGGAGACAATATTGATATGGCCCTGGCCAGGCATATTGAAATCAAATTAATGGGTCAATCAGATAAATTGGATTCAAGCCAATGGACCATGCTTTCCCATAATTGCCGGATGGCCAAGGAGGAGTTATTGTCCGAAAACCATACCCGGCATACCCATAATCATGAACGAGATATATATCCAATTGTGGTTCAGGACAGAACTAGTCGCCTGATTGCCGGCACCCTGAAATATGAATTAACTAAAGAAGAAATGATGCAAATTATTGAAGAAGGTTTTTTCCCTATAACCGGGGGAGAAGAAGCGCCGGCTAAAACCTCCCGCGTGGGATTGCAGGAGTGGGGGCTCCCCTATGCCCAGGATACAGCCATATCACACCATTTATCTTCCTTTTTACAAAAGCATCAGGCCGAAATGAAAGATATGTGCCAAAAAGCCGGGAAGCCTCACTGTGACATTATCATGCCCGAGGCTATTCTCTTTAATGGGGGGGCTTTAAAACCTCCTTTTTTACAAAAAAGAATCACGCAGGCCATGGAAAACTGGTTTATTTCTGTTGCAGGTTCAGCACCCGGAGAGGGGGAGGGATGGAAACCCTTAGTATTATCGAATAAAATGGCTGATTTGGCTGTAGCATATGGCGCCGCCTATTATGGCCTTGTCCGGCAAGGGAAAGGAGTTTTTATACGCGGTGGAATTGGAAGATCTTATTATATTGGCCTTGGAAGTGCAAAAAAAGAAGGAGCAACTGGTAAAGAGCATTCTGTGCAGGCATTATGTGTAGTCCCCCGAAAAATGGAAGAGGGCCAGGAAATTGAAATTAAAGATAAAGAATTCACCTTATTAATTGGAGAACCGGTAAGTTTCCCTCTTTACGACTCGAGTTCTCGTTTGCTTGATCAGGCAGGAGACATTCTGCCTGTTGATGAGGAAACCATACATACTCTGAATTCTCTGCCCCCCCTTCAAACAATTTTACGCAGAGGAAGAGCCAAAGTCAGGGAAGTGCCGGTGCATTTGCGCGCAAGATTGACTGAGATCGGAACCATAGAATTATGGTTTGTCACCCATGAGGGAGATCGTCAATGGAGGTTGCAATTTGGTATTCGACAGGCAGGAAAATCCAAACCAGCGCCTTCAGATGTAATTGATCATGTGGCGGCGGCTGAGGATGAATCTTTAGACGTGGGAAGGGTAGGGCCTTTATTTTTGGTGGTTTTTGCAGGTAAATTGAAAGAATATACACTACACCCGCAATTCAAAAAACCGACACCTGAAAATTTATTTAAACTAATGGAAAAAGTCCTCAAAGCCCGCCGGCAAAATTGGCCTATTTTTACCTTACGTAAAATCGCTAAAATGCTCCTTGAGTTTTTGGATAAAAGGCAACCTTCAGCAGAACATGAGGCCCGCTGGTTCAATTTAGTCGGTTTTTGTTTACGGCCCGGATTTGGCTATCCCCTTGATGAATGGCGAATTCAAAAGATATGGAAGATATTTCCTCCGGGTCCGACTTTCTTAAAGAATCGAGAGACTCGCATTCAGTGGTGGATTCTTTGGCGCCGCCTGGCTGGAGGGCTGAATCAAAAACAGCAAACAGAAATTTATAAAAAGATTGCTCCCTATTTACTGCCTCAGAAAAAAATTCCTCTCGGCCCTAAACCTTCTTCCCATGAATTGTATGAATTGTGGCGGCTGGCCGCAAGTTTGGAACAATTGGCAGAAAGCATTAAGGAAAAAATGGGTTTTGTTTTATTGGATCGGCTGACTCAAGGAAGGTTTTTACCTACCGACCTATGGGCCTTGGCTCGCCTGGGCGCGCGACAACCCTTATATGGAAGTCTGCATACTGTAGTGTCAGTCGATGTGGTTAAAGAATGGATTGATAAACTGTTGATTAATGAAAGATTACCTGAAGCAACTAAAATCTTTACTTTAACTCAGCTTACTCGAAAAACCTTAGATCGGTCTCGCAATGTGGGAGAAGAAATGAGACAAAGGGTAATTGATTTTTTAACTCAAGCAAAGGAAAAATGCTTATCTAACCAGCCCGGAAAAACTGAAATTGCTAACCTTGATCGGTCCATTCAAAGTATTCGGGAAGTTAGTCATTATCAATCCGGGGAACAGGACCTTATTTTTGGAGAATCTTTACCCAAGGGTTTACAAGTGAAATAAATTTACTTAATTTAATAGCATAGGGATTTTTATTTTATTTATACGTCTTCCCGCTTAATCTTATTTAGTTTTAATTCATCAGGGGATCATTTTCCAAATTTCGCATCCGGCATTTTTGCCGACTATGTAAAGTCCGAAACGTTCGCCTCGCCTTGACACAGGAACACTGAGAACTGTTGCCGTGCCTACAAAGAGAGCATCATTGAAGACAGCCATTGAACGGATGCCGCAATTTTTAGGTAAATCCAAATTTTTGGTAAAGAAGACAGTTTCTCCATCAAAACCATTAAGAATAAGAGGATAAAAAGAGTCGAGAGTACCGGTCTCTGAAAACCAAATTTGGGCCCCGGTTACTCCAGGGTTTGCCGCATCTCCTAAGTTCAGGGTGCCGATAAATAATTTGTTGTGAAAAGGTTGCATTCGCCAAATATAGAAATTAAATTTTTCTCCCAATTCAAAAAAATCAAGGACTTTTTCCCATTTGGTCCCATCATTTGTCCTCCAAATACTTGTTTTGCCATAATCATGTCCGGTACCCAAGTATAAATTCCCTTCAAAAACTGCTACAGAGGTAACTACATCATTATCTAAATTTTCAGGGTCATGTAAACTAAAGCCCATTCCATTTCTATATTCATCATCTTGACCCACTACTTTTTCCCAGTTTATTCCATCACTGCTTCTCCACACCTCAAAGGCGCCGGGAGCTGGAGGGAGATTTGCTTCAGGGGGCTTTTGTCCTTCTCTATTTCTATCAAGATTTTTCATGCTTCGGAAATCCACGTCTTTTGTCCAGGTAAAGGCATATAATTGCCCCTTAAAGACAGTAAGTTCCCCGATCATGAGATTATTCATGATTGGGGTATCCCCGGATGTATTAAAAACCATTGTAGATTTAATATCAGGGATGGTTTCGACCATCTCCCACTGTATTCCCTCTTTGCTTCGAAAAAGATTAGCGCCGTCAGATCCTGCTCCGGCATAAAGATATTCACCAAAACGCGTTATGCATCGTATGTTTCTGTTTTTTCGATTCCCAATTCCTCTTTTGGCTATAGTTTGCCAGGAGTATCCATTGGTGGACCTTAAAATTTGCGCTCCCCTTTGATTTAATGTGCCGGCATATAAAGCTTGGTCGCCATCAGCATAAAGACATCGTATTCCAAAATTTCCCATAAGACGGGCATTATACACCTGTTCCCACGTATTCGGCTCTCCACTTTGACTTCGCCAGATCTCTGCTCTTCCCATAAGATTAAGTGTCCCGACATACAACCTCCCCTTGAATGTTGTCATGCACCAGGCATAATCATTTCTAGGGTTCCCGAATCCAGCATCACCAACCCGTTGCCAGGATTGTGCATTTGAATAATGGGCTAAAAAGAAAATGAAAACGATGACTATGATAGCTATAATAGATGATTGAATAAATTTTTTCATTTGCTCCCCCTGTTTTTTGACTGATTATGATCAGTTAGGAATATAATTAAATTTTACGATGTTTATTTACTCGTAATTTTTACTAAATTATCATTACTGATATAATTTTACATAGAAATATTTTATCCTTTTCCCATATTTTGTTTCGAAAATAACCATATAACACTTTGAAAAATAAAATTTTCATAATTAGTGGTGCCTCAAAGAGGCATGAATGTTTTTCATGGGATCATTTTCCAAATTTCACAACCAACTTTTGTACTACTTCCAAGGTTCATACGGCTTCTTCTCATATTTTCAGATGGGCTGGATTTCCGCACAGGATAATCTAATAAGGTAGCTGTACCTATGAAGAGCATGTTACGAAAATTGGCTAATGAGCGGATGCCATAATTTTTGGGTATTTCAATTCCCATAACATTGACCTTTTCTCCATCCAGGCCATTGTGGACAAGATTATAAAAAGTCCCTGCAGCACCGGAATCGGATACCCATATTTGAGCTCCGGTTACACCACTGCTTTTGCATGATCCCAAATTTGCAGTCCCCACATACAATTTACCGTTGAAGGGCATGAGACGCCACACATAGTAATTAAATTTTTCACCCAATTCGTAAAAATCAAGAACCTTCTCCCACCTGGTACCCTCAGATGTCCTCCAAATACTGGTTTTCCCAAAGTCATGTTCCGTTCCTAAATATAACTGTCCTTGGAAAATAGTTACTGAGGTCACCATATCATTATTTAGATTATCAGGATTATGACGACTGAAACCTAATCCATTCCCATATAAATCATTCTTGCCCACGACCTTTTCCCAATTTATACCATCATTGCTTCTCCATACTTCAAAGGCCCCAGGCGCCGGAAAAAGAAAAAAGTCGCCTAATTCCCGAAAATTTTCTCGTATATTAAGATTTCTTAAACTTACCAGCATGCTGCGGGGATCAGCGTCTTTGGTCCAGGTGAAGGCATAAAGATCATTATTAAAAACAGCCAGCTCTCCAATCATGGTGTTATTGATGATCGGTTTGCTAGTGCCGGGAATTTTTATTTGTGTAGATTCAAAGGATGGATTGGTCTCAACTAATTCCCAATTAAATCCATTTTTGCTTCGATAGAATTTGGCACCGTTACATCCACATCCTGCATAAAGATAATCCTTATATCTCATCATGCATCTGATGGTGGAATTCCTCATATTGTCGAACCCTTTTTTTACAACAGAGGTCCATATTTCCCCATTTTCCGACCTGAGAATTTGGGCCCCTAAGTTATTTGATGTACAGGCATATATAGCCCGATCACCATCGGCATACAAGCACCTTACCCCTAAATTGCGACTGAATCGGGGTCCGACCCTGTGCCAGGAATCCTGCTCACCGCTTTCACTACGCCAAATTTGTGCCCCACCATAGGTATTAAGTGTTCCGACATATAATTTGTCTTTATAGGTTGTCATGCTCCAGGCATAATCATTTCTCGGATTGCCGAATCCCATATCAATAACCTTCTCCAAGATTTCTGCATGAGAATTATGAGAAAGAAGAAGGATAAAAAAAATAATTAACAGTAATGATTTGATCAATCTCTTCATATTTTTCTCCTTGTAATAAAATTTATTCGATGCCTAAATTTGTTGCCTCCAAACTTTCATACTGGTTTTGATAATTCCATGCTATACAATTTAAAGACTAGGAATCCCCAATTTTTTTCGGTTTCCCAGCCGATCAGTAATTCAAAATTAAAAGTAATAACCTCATTAGCTGTCTAACTCTGTTTAGCTGTTATATAAAATAATAATTTTTTATATCAAATTTTTATTTTCTGGTAATTCATGGAACCATTTTCCATATTTCACAGCCAATATTTTTGCCGGCAATAGTCATTCCACGTTTTCCTTTGGATTTTTGCACGGGAATACTAAAAATTGTTGCCGTGCCTACAAATAGATGGCCATTGAACTCGGTAATACAACGAATACCTATATTTTTTGGTATTATTCTGTCCATAACAGTAATGGTTTCACCATCAAAACCATTGTGGATAAGATTAGTGAAACTGCCGGTTTCACCGGAATCGGAAACCCAGATTTGGGCGCCGGTTGAATCCGAATCTAGTGAAGGACCGGTATTCATGGTGCCGATAAAGAGGCGATTATTAAAAGAAATCATGCGCCAAATGTAATAATTGTATTCTTCTCCTAATTTAAAAAAATCTAGGACCTTTTCCCAATGGGTCCCCTCAGATGTTCTCCAGATAGAGGATTTTTTCCAGGAATTGGCTGTTCCCAGATATAGCTGGCCTTTAAAAATGGTTACTGAGGTGACCGCGTCATTGTGCAAATTTTCATGATCATAAAAACAAAATCCTAGACCATTATCATAGATATCATTTTTTCCCACTACCTTTTCCCAGTTAACTCCATCATGGCTTCGCCATACCTCGAAGGCCCCGGGCGTTGGTGGAAAATAGGGTGTATTTGGGTTTGGGACGTCGTCTATATCAATAATTTTTTTCAAAGCCTTAGGATCAATATCCATTGTCCAGGTAAAGGCATATAAATAACCATTAAAGACTTTTAGTTCACCTATCATTACATTATTAATGACCTCGTTATTTGTTTCCGGGTCAACTACCTTTGTAGATTCAAAACTTGGATTGGTATAAACTTGTGTCCAGTTTGATCCGTCAATGCTTCGATAAAGTTTGGCACCGTTATTTCCCATTCCTGCATAGAGATATTCTCTAAATCGAGTGATACATCGAATGGTAGTATTCCTTTTATCCCCAAATCCATTTTTAAGAAGTGTTTCCCAAATTTCACCATCAGTTGATCGTAATATTTGGGCCCCCTGTAAATTTAAAGAGCTGGCATATAAATACATGTCTCTATCGTTATAAAGGCAACGTATGCCTATTAGAAAGAGGACGAGTATCATAAACCATCTCCCATGTCCCCACTTCTCCCTGGAAACTGGAACATATTTCTGCTCCCCCCAAGCCATTAAGCGTACCCACGTATATTTTGCCTTTAAAGGTTTCCATACACCAGGCATAATCATTTCTCGGGTCATCAAAACCCATTGACGCTACTTTTTTCCAGGATTCTGCATTTGCGTAATGATAAATGATAGCGATTAATAGGAGGGAACTTAAAAAGATTTTGATTCCAACAATAAATTTCCCCATAAAATTTTCTTATTCCTCTTTTGGTTATAAAGTTAAAAAATAATACATAATATATTATATCTATTCGTATTTTATAGATTATTCCATTACATATGTCTCTATAATTTTAAGTATCATTTTGAGAAGCATAGAAATGATAAACTTATTAATTTTTTACCATGA
Source organism: Pseudomonadota bacterium (assembly GCA_030625085.1). GTDB lineage: Bacteria > SZUA-182 > SZUA-182 > DTGQ01 > DTGQ01 > DAOURK01. The sequence continues at coordinate 6,669 of DAOURK010000021.1, read as the reverse complement.
AAACGCATTTTGAAAAACAGACTTCACTGAAAAAATCGGATTTTTTATCCTCGGGGGCGAACAACTCGTTCATGAGTGTTTAGACAGGATAAACCGGATTGAACAGGATAAAAAAATCTCATAAATCCTGTAGATCCTGTCTAATTTAATAAAAAATAGAGAAAAAAGATAAGAGTAGAGAGAAATTTTGATGTTTAGGCGGGATTTTTATTTATTTTTTTTGCTTCTTTGAAATGAAATTCAGCGGCTTTTTTATTACCTTTAAGAGAAAAATGCTTACCAAAATTTTTATGGGCCTTTTTTAACTGCCCCTTTTGTTGATAAATTGAACCAAGAAAGTAATAGTTTCCCGGAAAAGATGGCTCCAATTTTTTAGATTGTGTCAGGTTAGCGATAGCCTTTTCAGGTTGTCCTTTTTTATATTGGCTCCTACCCAAATAATGAAAAGCTAAAAACCCCACGAGGTCAATTTTTGTTGCTTGTTCCAGATATTTTTCCGCTTCGGCATATTTATTCCGGCGAAAGAGAAAGATTCCAAAATCACGGAGTGCATCAATATCATGGGGATTTAGTTTGAGGCATTTTTGAAAAAAATTAATTGATTCTTTTGTGTTACCAAGCTTTTCATAAACCATAGCCAGTCCATAGAGGACATCAGGGTTTTGAGGGTTGGTTTTATAATCTTGTTGGAGATCGTGGAGATAATCCTGAGGGTATTCGGTTTCAATTCGGTTCCAAATTTGGAATCGACGAAAATTGCCAATGCTTTGCGTCTTTGAGGGTGAAGCCTTCTTTTTTTTATTAAGTTGTTCCAGGTGATAAATTCGAGCGTTTGTAGGAGGGTGGGTAGAAAGGTAGGCTGGAGGCACAATGGTGATTCGCTCGAGTCTTTGAAGTGTTCTCATAAAATCAATAGCCCCCTGGGCTCGATATCCAGCCCCGGTAAAATATTTAAATCCCACCCCATCTGCTTCATTTTCAAATTCTCTGCTATATTTAAGAAGAAAAGTTTGATTAGTACCCAGGCTAAATGCCTGAATGGCTGTCATCACTTCACTATCTTTGGCAACAAGTATACCCGCTACCATAGCGGCCATAGTTGCTATATCAACTTTAGACTTTTTACTCATCAATCTTCGAAAATGAGTTTGAGTAACATGGGCGGTTTCGTGGCATAATACAAAAGCAAGTTCATCTTCAGATCTCACTGAATTGAGAAGACGCTCAGTAAAACATATATGTCCATTGGGCAGAGCAAAGGCATTTAATTGATCTGATTTTATTACAAAATATCGAAAATCAAAGCGATTGGGTGGGACCTGATGTAAAATTTTTTCCCCAATTCGATTAACATAAGCTTGGATTAGGGGATTATCAGTAAATTCTAATTGCTGTTTGAGCTCTTCAAAGATTTTTTTTCCTAATTCTACTTCAGGAGGTTTTCTTGATTCAGGAAGTTTATCAGAGTCCGATGGTTTACCTGACTCAGAAGAAGTGTCAACATGCGCATCGTGAATGGGACGATGCATCGAGCAATTAGAGAAAAAAAGACACAGGCAGCAAAAAATTATTAAATTACCTCTATTTTTTCTTTTCATTATTGTTCTCTTTATATCTGCAATTCTGTTATGTAAAGTGTCACTGTTGAAATGTTTCTTGAAAAAAACCCCTATGCTCCATAAATAACAATACGCCTAAAATTTTGAACATTTATAATTTTTGTTTTTGTGCTTACTTACTTTATTCTATTACATTTATGAACAAAATAAAATATTAAAAAGAGAAGCGAAGGGTATGGGATTTTGCAATTTTTTATCTAAAAAAGCTATTAAAAAATAAAGAGTTTAGTCTTGGTTGAGGAGAAATTTATGGGTATTGATTAATAAAACAATGCAATAGAAGCTATATGGATATTAAATCCATCGATGGATCCATGATCTGATTCCACCCGCTGCTTTGGCTATAAGCAGAGGGGTTGTGCTTCTCCGTGCCACAATTTCAGGTATTGAATTTCCGGCAACCTGATAAATCATTGGTCGTCCTGTATAGCCGAGCACAATCAAGTCATAATTTTTTGATTCTTTTAAAATAGCTTGAGCAACTTTGTGAGTATGTGCTGTTTTAATGGCAATTTTTTTCCGGGAAAGATTTATTTTGTCTTGATGTTCGTCCATAAATTGATTGGGATCAAAGGGCTTTCTGCCGTCAGTCACGGTGAAGATAACAATTTGGCCGTCATCTTTTTCAGCCAGAATACTGGCGATTTCAAGGGCAAATGCTCCATTTGGCCCACCGGCCAAAGGCACAAGAACTTTTTTAAATTTACGTCGGCCAATATTTTTTAATATTACCACATTACAAGGTGATCGCTCTATAATGGGATCAACAGTGCTGCCTAAATTAAATCCATAGGTTTTTGTTTTTCCGTGCCATCCCATGATTAGCATATCGGTTTTCTTTTCCCGAACGGCGCTTACAATGCCGCGAGCAATGTTACGACAATAGCGTATGGTTGTGCTCAGAGGGAAAAGAGGCGCCAGATAGAGCATGGCCTCAACAATTCCTTCTTTCCCTTCCAACATATATTCATCTGCGCTGGTCAATGGAGCCTGGTCAGGGACCGGCACCATGTGGAGGAGTTCAACCCTGGCCTTCTTGGCGCCACAAAGCATATAGGTGGTGCGCACGATATCAAGCGCGTTTTTGGGATTGGCCACAGGGACCATAATGCTGTATTCTTTCCCTTCACCTTCCGGGGCTTTTTCCTCTTCTAATATTTGTATCTCGTCTTCAGTGGTTACAGCGCGATATTTCGAGTAAAAATGATAAATTCCTATACCGCTGCATATCCAAACCGGCAATACTATCCAAGCTATTAAGCTCATATGTACCAGCCAGACGGCAAGAACAGCCTGGCAAATAATGGCAATCACCGGAAATACAGGGAAAAATGGCATTATGTAACCATAGGTCAATTCATCAGCCATATTCAAGCGAATCTTAATTACGCAAATATTCACTAAAAAAAATAAAAAGAGAAACAAAATGCTCGCACTTGAAGCCACATCCATAGTGGGAAGGACAGTAGCCACAAGGATAAGTACAGCACCGGTCATCATCAAGGCTGCCCAGGGAGTTTTCCGTTTTTTGGAAATTTTAGCAAAAAAGCTTGGCAACATATGATCTCGACCCAGGGCATATGAAGCTCTGGTGGCCGAATATATGGTGGCATTTAAGGCGGAGGTTGAAGCAAATATCACAGCCAGAGTCAAGAGAAAATTCCCCGCCGGCATCAGACGGGACACAGCCTCGCCAAAACCCCTTTCCTTAAATTGCCCGATCCAAAACCAAGGTGCTCCGACTACTCCGGGTGATCCTGCTTTCACGGCCACCAAGGTGGCAAATGAGACGACTATATAGGTAAGGGTTACTATGTAAACAGAGTAAAACATGGCTTTGGGAAGATTACGTCTTGGGTCTATGGCTTCGTCTCCGGTCTGAGCAATGACCTCATATCCCTCAAAAGCCACATAAGTAAAACCCATAGTAACTAAGAGCTTTGACCAGCCATAGGGTAAAAATGGAGAAAAATTTTGTAAACGTGAAGGATCTTTTATGGCCACAAAAATGCCGACCAAACCAATGAAGACAAGGAAAAGCGTTTGTCCAAGGGTACAAATAGCGCCGACTTTTCCGGTTGTAGAGGCCCCTTTATAATTAATATAAAGAAAAAAACAGGCTATTATAACGGCTAGGATTTTTTCATTAATAACTGTGGAGAATGGCACCCAGGTAAGTATTCCCAATCCCTCAAAATACCGGACCATGTAAATGGCAAAGGTTACAGCATAGAGGCTTCCGGCAACAGTTGAGGCAAACCATTCCATCCAACCGGCAATAAAGCTGGTGCCCCGACCAAATGCCAAACGCGCATAATTATAAGCTCCACCAGCGCGGGGAATGGCTGAGCTTAACTCTGCATAGGACATGGCTGTAAACATGGCTATAACACCATTCAGTGCAAAGGTAAGCATTCCGCCGCCTGGTCCGGCGATAAAAATTGAATTACCTAATCCGAGGAAAACACCAGCCCCAATCATCATACCCAACCCCATCATCGTGATAGGGAAAAGGCCCAGTTCTCGGGAAAGTTCTGCTGAAACTGTGGATTTATCTTCCATTATGTAAATTTTTCATGATTTCGCGGATCGAGCGAAGCTTTTTGTTGGCAATACGCTCAATCATTGAATGACTCCATATAAGCAGGTAGGTAATAAATCCCAAAGCGGCCGCAATAATTATCCATCCTGCTATGCCATCAGCATCCATAAAGGCTCCTTAATTAAGGTAATAGTAGAGTAGAGCTTTTAGCCCTGCGTTAAATCTAAAAAATTGGCGTATAAAACTTAATATCTAAAACCTCATAGTTTTCAGTCTAAAAAAAATATATTTCAGGAATATACATCAGGCAGATGCTATGGTCAAGTCAAGAATGGAAAATATGTTTATTTGGAAGGATTTTATTAATATTGAACGTAGGGCTTCAGCTTAGCTTAGCCCCTTATGCTTATTATTATATTGGCAGTGCTAAAGCCTTGCGCCAAATAAAAATTATAAATTATCCCTATTAATTATGATCATCGTCTTCGTTAAGGTTTTCAAAAAAACCCATCCAAAAATTCATTATTCCCCCCAAGGAGGCTTCAAGACCTAGATCATAGGTAAAAGCCGCTGGGTTATAATAGATATTATAAAATCTATATTGCACAATATGCTGAAAAATATAAGATTTCTCTCTATGATCGAAATGAAAAATTTGCTCGAAACGACCTTTTACGAGACCATTATGATTTAAATTGACAAATTTAGTAATACATTATATTTTTCTTATTGAAATACACTTCTACTCAAATCAAACACTCATGGCTCTGAGCCATTTATACTTGGCAAGGCCATAATTGTGATTTTCAAAAATTGCTAAATAAACCACAGAGTACGCAGAGGACACTGAGTTCAGTAATAAAATTTAAAACTCTGTGCTCTCTGTGTCCTCTGTGGTGAAATTTAAAAAGCGTAATTTATGCCCTCGCTGAGTATAGAATGATAAAAATGGTATTTTATAAAGTGTTATATGGTTATTTCCCGGGAATAATGGTGAGCGCAATTTTGGAAAGGAACATACATGGAACTATCTGACGGCCTTAACAAGGCCCTTCGCTACCGCTGGCTTATTTTTTCTGTTCTGGCTGTAAGCTACATGCTTGTTTACTTCCATCGATTATGTCCGGCTGTGGTAGCTGAGGACATGATGCGCGATCTCAAGGCCGGTGGAGTCTTAGTGGGACTTTTGGGCTCAGCATATTTTTATCCTTACGCTCTGATGCAGCTTCCAGCAGGCCTTCTTGCTGATTCCTGGGGGCCTCGTAAATCAATCACTACTTTTTTTATGGTGGCTTTTGCGGGTTCAATTATTTTGGGCTGGGCTCCTTCAGTTTTTTGGGCCATTCTCGGGCGAACTTTAGTAGGACTTGGTGTTTCAATGCTGTTTGTTCCCACCATGAAGATTTTAGCTGAGTGGTTTCGCAAAAATGAATTTGCCAATATGACTGGAATCCTGGTTGCCATGGGAGGCGTTGGGTCGTTGACCGCCACATCCCCTTTAGCGTATTTAAGTAAAGCTGTGGGCTGGCGTTATTCATTTATTATTGTAGGTTTGGTCACCTTGGCCCTGAGCCTTCTACTCTGGCTTATAGTGAGAGATCGTCCGGCTGTCATGAATTGGCCCTCACCCTTGGAGAACACGAAAATCGAGCAATCTTCCATTGGATTATGGGAAGGCATTAAGAAGGTATTGGGATATTGGCCTTTCTGGCCACTGGCCATCTGGTTTTTTTTTGGCTGCGCCGTATTTTTTGCTTTTATCGGACTATGGGGAGGCCCTTATCTCATGCAAGTCTATGGGTTAACCAAACCCCAGGCCGGCAACATCTTAATGATGTCAGCTATCGGCATGGTAATGGGCAGTCCGCTTTTGAGCTTTCTATCAAACCGGATATTTAAGGCGCGGAAGCCACTTTTGGTAATCGCCAGCTTAATAACGCTTTCAATTACCTCTATTTTGGCCTTCCACACCGATGGGCTATCGATCCCGGTCCTTTACCTGCTTTGTTTTTTTATGGGTGTTTTTACCAATGCCATTGTGGTTATTGGATTCACATCAATCAAGGAACTGTTTCCAGTTCAAATAGCCGGAACCTCAACCGGCCTGGTTAATCTTTTTCCCTTCTTGGGCGGAGCCATTCTGCAACCATTTATGGGATATTTGCTTGAACAATGTGGCAGACACGGCGAAGCCTTCACTGTATCCGGGTATCAGCATGCCTTTACAGCCATGTTTATCTGCGGTGTAATCGCTTTTGTGGCCAGTCTTTTTATTAAGGAAACCTTATCTGAGGAAAGCGAGACATAACCGTTTAATTTTTGCCAACACCCCTCTATTTTTTATAATGATAATTGCTTATTTGTAGTCAGCTCTGACGAACGAAAAGAAAGAGCAATATATACGGGGCATATGAGGTGTAATAAAAATATTTTTTCGCATTCTTTTGGGGGAAAAGCAGTATAACCTATTAAAAATAGTAGGGCATTCATTTTTAACTGGCAATTACT